>NZ_VMMK01000018.1:0-88577 GCF_013277255.1 Streptococcus sp. 2154 | reverse complement strand
CCATACATACGGCAAGGCGAAGCTGACGTGGTTTGAAGAGATTTTCGAAGAGTATAAGTCTGGACTGATTAAATAGAGGCCTCTTCCATCTTCTCACGTCCTAATTCTCGGTAACTACGGTCGCCGACAACTTCTACGCTAAACTGGCCGTCCTCATATTCAAGGATCGTTACGCTACCATTATCCAGACCGTGCGGATGCATACCATTGATCAGATAAACAATGGTTCCAATGGTCATTCCGTGACTGACAACAAGGGCGTTGCCCCCGCCTTGTTCTTCCATTTCTTTGGCAATCGCTTCAAAACCTTCTTTGATGCGGCCACTGAGTTTTTCCCACCCTTCAGCCCAACCAGCTGTATCAACCTCTACCAAGCCCTCAGCCAGTTCAGCATAAGACAATTGGTGAACATGTTCCACATTAAAGATACGAGGAATAATGCCCATGAAAAGATCGCCATCGTAGGCTCCATCAAAGCTACCAAAACACCATTCTCTGATACGCTTGTCCATGAGATAAGGGATTTTCCCCTGCAGGCCAAGTTCTTCAAGAATGATTCCCATGGTCTGAATGGTGCGCCCAGAATCACTGGAATAAGCGCGCTCAAACTGTAGACCAGACTCTCGCAAACCAATTCCTAATTCTTGAATCCCTCGCTCACCTTCAGCTGTTAAGGGAGTATCGCTCCAACCTTGCGCGCGACCAATCGTGTTAAACATGGTCTTGCCATGACGTACCAAATACAATCGTACTTTTACCATTTTCCGTCCTCCGTTTGCTTCTATTATATCATGGATGATAAAACAAAAGCCACCCAGACAGGTGACTTTTGCAGGAGATTATTATGAAAAAGTTTAGGAGTTCTATTAAATAAAGATATTAGATGAAAATCAAATTCAAACTAAATCAGTGTTATCTGTTTCATATAATATTAGGAGGTCTTTATTTAATGATTATAGTATACACATCCAACCTTAAATAGAGCTTAAAATTTCTCCTATTTTCTTAATTTTTAAAACTATGAATTGGTGCTGGGATTTGTCCTCCACGAGAGATGAAATCAACAGACGAAGCCCCATTGACTTTCATAACAGGTGCAGTTCCTAATAGGCCTCCAAACTCAATCATATCGCCTTCTTTCCCTTTTGGAATGATACGAACAGCCGTAGTTTTCATGTTAATAACACCAATTGCAGCTTCATCTGCAATCATAGCCGCAATGGTTTCAGCAGGTGTATCCTCCGGAATGGCAATCATATCCAATCCAACAGAACAGATAGCCGTCATGGCCTCTAGTTTTTCTAAATTAAGAGAGCCATTTTGCACTGCAGCAATCATACCCTCATCCTCAGAAACAGGAATAAAGGCACCAGACAAACCACCGACTTGGTTGCAGGCCATAACTCCGCCCTTCTTAACTTGGTCATTCAAGAGAGCCAAGGCAGCCGTCGTTCCATGCGTACCAACTGTCTCTAGTCCCATTTCCTCAAGGACACGTGCTACAGAATCTCCAACCGCAGGAGTTGGCGCCAAACTCAAGTCCACAATACCAAACTCCACACCCAGTCTCTCACTGGCCATTTGACCAACCAATTGACCGATACGAGTGATTTTAAAGGCAGTTTTCTTAACTGTTTCGGCTACTACATCAAAGCTCTGTCCACGAACTTTTTCCAAGGCACGTTTCACCACACCAGGACCAGAAACGCCGACATTGATGATAACATCTGCCTCCCCAACACCATGGAAGGCACCCGCCATAAATGGATTGTCCTCAACAGCATTAGCGAATACAACCAACTTAGCTGCCCCCATATCAGAAAGATTAGCCGTCTCCTTGATTACGCGTCCCATATCTGCCACAGCCGTCATATTGATACCAGACTTGGTTGAGCCGATATTGACTGACGAGCAGACCTTGTCCGTTTCGGCCAAAGCACGAGGAATAGAATTGATGAGAATCTCATCTCCCTTTTGGTACCCCTTTTGTACCAAGGCAGAGAAACCACCAATAAAGTCCACTCCAATCTCTTTCGCAGCCTTATCAAGCGCTTTTGCCAAAACTACATAGTCTGCGGCATCTGTCGCTGCTCCAATCAAAGAAATAGGTGTCACCGATACACGCTTATTAACGATTGGAATTCCCAACTCAGCTGCAATTTCATCACCAACAGCCACTAAATTAGCCGCCTTGATCGTTATCTTTTGATAAATTTTCTCCGCAGCACGATTGATATCTGGATCGATACAGTCTAAAAGGGAAATCCCCATGGTAATGGTTCTAATATCGAAGTTTTGCTCCTCAATCATGGCAATGGTTTCAGTAACTTGTCTAATATCCATGTGCACCTCCTAGATATTATACATAGCTTCGAAAATCGCTGCACTCTGAATGTTGATTTTCACATTTAAAATTTGCCCAAAAGTTTCAAACTCATTTCTCAGATAAGTAAAATCTTGCTTTTTATCACTAGAGACGACAGCCATCATCGTGAAATATTCATCTAAGACAGTTTGAGAAATATCGTCTATGTTCAAACCCAATTCTGCAATTTTACCAGAAACACCTGCAACAATTCCAGATTTATCTTTACCAACAACAGTTATAATCGCTTTCATAAGCAAACTCCAATTCTTCTTTTAATTAGGAAACCTGAACATTAAACAGGATTCTTTTCAAATAGTATAGCATAATTCTAACTAAAATACTCAAAAACGCCTGCTTACGAAGTTGTTCTTAAGCAAAAAACAATTTCGTAAACAAGCGTCTACTATCCCAACTTATGATGAGTGTTCCCGCTAGGACCGAAATCCTAGCGGTAGACCAGAGCTAGACTAAGAGCACAAGACTCCATCATCATAACACTCAACAAAATTGATGATTTTATACTAATTCGATGATCGCCATTGGCGCTGCATCACCACGACGTGGTTCAGTTTTAAGGATACGAGTGTATCCACCGTTACGTTCAGCATAACGAGGTGCGATTTCTGAGAACAATTTTTGAAGTGCTGTAGTAGAAGTGTACTTATCAGTTGCTTCATCATAGTTTTCAGATGCGATTTCATTACGTACGAAAGCAGCTGCTTGACGACGTGCATGCAAATCACCACGTTTACCTAGAGTAATCATTTTTTCAACAGTTTTACGGATTTCTTTAGCACGAGCTTCAGTTGTCACGATTGATTCGTTGATCAAAAGGTCAGTTGTCAAATCGCGAAGCATTGCTTTACGTTGCGAGCTAGTGCGTCCTAGTTTACGGTAAGCCATGTATTCCTCCTTTATTTATCTTTTAATCCAAGACCCAAATCAATGAGTTTGAGTTTCACTTCTTCCAAACTCTTGCGTCCAAGATTTCGTACTTTCATCATCTCTGCTTCAGATTTTTCTGTCAAATCATGCACAGTATTGATACCGGCACGTTTCAAACAGTTGTATGAACGCACAGACAAGTCCAGTTCCTCAATCGTACGATCCAAAATACGGTCGTCAGATTCAGTATCAGCTTCTTTCATCACTTCAGTTGACTTAGCAATCTCAGTAAGATTTGTAAACAAATCAAGATGTTCTGTCAAAATACGTGCTGAAAGCCCTAAAGCATCTTCTGGAATAATTGTTCCATTAGTCAAGATTTCAAGGGTTAATTTGTCAAATCCATCATTGCTACCTACACGAGCAGGTTCCACTTGATAGTTGACTTTTGTAACTGGTGTATAAATAGAATCTACAGCAAGTGTTCCAACTGGTGCATTATCTTTTTTATTTTCATCAGCAGGTACATATCCACGACCACTGTTAACAGTCATAGTCGCTTTTAGAGAAGAACCTTCACCGATTGTAAAGAGATAATGATCTGGATTTACAATTTCAATATCGCTATCTGTCAAAATGTCACCAGCTGTTACTTCAGCAGGGCCTTCAACATCTAGTTCGATGATTTTTTCGTCTTCAACGTACGATTTCACTGCAATTCCTTTAATGTTCAGAATGATTTGCATCACGTCTTCACGAACACCTGGAACTGTGTCAAACTCATGTAACACACCATCAATATTGATAGATGTCACAGCTGCTCCTGGTAGAGAAGCTAGAAGTACACGACGAAGAGAGTTACCAAGAGTTGTACCGTAGCCACGTTCAAGTGGTTCGATTACAAACTTGCCATAATCTTTATTTTCATCAATTTTTGTTATATTTGGTTTTTCAAACTCGATCATTTAGTTACTCCCTCTTAAACGAAAAGCAGTGTAATGCGATGATTATACACGGCGACGTTTTGGAGGACGAGCACCATTGTGTGGCACTGGAGTCACATCACGAATTGCTGTTACTTCAAGACCAGCGGCAGCAAGCGCACGAATAGCTGACTCACGACCAGAACCTGGACCTTTTACAGTAACTTCAACTGATTTAAGACCGTGTTCTTGTGCAGATTTAGCAGCAGCTTCAGAAGCCATTTGAGCAGCGAATGGTGTAGATTTACGAGAACCTTTGAAACCAAGAGCACCAGCTGATGACCAAGCAATTGCATTACCATGCACATCAGTAATCATAACAATAGTGTTATTAAATGTAGCGTGAATATGAGCAATACCAGATTCGATATTCTTTTTCACACGACGTTTACGTGTTGGTTTAGCCAAGACTTTTACCTCCTATATTATTTTTTCTTACCAGCAATCGCAACAGCTTTACCTTTACGAGTGCGAGCGTTGTTTTTAGTGTTTTGTCCACGGACAGGAAGTCCACGACGGTGACGGATACCACGGTATGAACCGATTTCCATCAAACGTTTGATGTTCAAGTTTACTTCACGACGAAGGTCACCTTCAACTTTGATTGCATCCACTTCACGACGGATAGCATCTTCTTGATCTGATGTAAGATCACGTACACGAACATCTTCTGAGATTCCAGCAGCAGCCAAAATTTTCTTAGATGTTGCAAGTCCGATACCATAAACATAAGTCAATGAGATTACTACGCGTTTGTCATTTGGAATGTCAACTCCAGCAATACGAGCCATGTTTTCTCCTTTCTATCTTATCCTTGACGTTGTTTGTGTTTTGGATTTGCTGGGCAAATTACCATAACACGACCATTACGACGAATAACTTTACAGTATTCGCAAATTGGTTTGACCGATGGTCTTACTTTCATTTCTTATCCCTCCAAGTTTTTCGATTATTTAAAGCGGTAAGTGATACGTCCACGTGTCAAGTCATATGGACTCATTTCGACAGTAACACGATCTCCCGCTAAAATACGAATATAGTTTTTACGAATTTTACCAGAAACTGTTGCTAAAATCTGATGTCCATTTTCAAGTTCAACCGTAAACATTGCATTCGGCATTGTATCAACTACTTTGCCTTCAACTTCAATCACATCGTCTTTTGCCACGCAAAAGCACCTCCATAAATTTCGATTCGATGCCTCTAGACACAGAGACAACAATTATAAGTCAGACTATCTCAGTATAACATTTGTAGCGGATTTTTGCAAGTGTGAAAAACGCTTTATTTCAAATTTGTCAATACTTTTTCGATATCTGAGAAGACATCATTGATATCTTGATTACCTTCGATGTCATGAACCAAACCTTTGGCACGGTAGTGAGCAATGATTGGTTCCCCTTGAGCAATATTCACATCCAAACGACGTTTGACTGTCTCAGGCTTATCATCTTCACGTTGGTAGTAATCTTCTTCTTTATAGTCAACTGGTGGGTTAAAGACCTTGTGGAAAGTTTCTCCAGTTACGCGGTGGATGATACGGCCACTCAAACGTTCCAAGAGGCTGTCTGGATTCACTTCGATGTTGATAACACCTTCCAGTTCGATGCCAAGTTCAGCCAATGTTTTGTCCAAGGCATGAGCTTGTTCGATTGTACGTGGGTAACCATCCAATAAGAATCCTGTTTCTTTAATATCATCTTGTGAAAGACGTTCTTTTACGATTCCATTTGTAACTTCATCAGGAACCAATTCACCCTTGTCAATGTATGACTTAGCAAGAACACCCATTTCAGTTTGATTTGCTATTGCAGCGCGGAACATATCACCTGTTGAGATATGTGCAACATGGAATTGTTCTACGATTTTTGCTGCTTGAGTTCCCTTACCTGCACCAGGTAAGCCCATAATCAAAAGATTCATGATCTGATCTCCTTATTTTATTTTTAAATAGAAGCAAAAAGTCTTTTCACCCCTATTTAAAAACAAAATAGAAGAGGGGAGACCAAACTCTCACTAATGTTAGAGTTAAACCTCCACTCCCTCAGCATTTACTGCTTCATACTCAATGAAAATCAAAGAGCAAACTAGGAAGCTAGCCGCAGGTTGCTCAAAGCACTGCTTTGAGGTTGCAGATAAAGCTGACGTGGTTTGAATTTGATTTTCGAAGAGTATCAGTAAATACTTTTATTCTGTTCTATCCATGAAACCAACATACTTACGTTTCAATAGGTAACCTTCCAATTGCTTGATTCCTTCGATACCTGTAGAGATAATGATCAAGAGACTTGTTCCACCAAAGGCAACAACATCAGAAAGACCAAATACATCTTTAGCTGCAATCGGCAAAATGGAAATCACACCAAGGAAGAGGGAACCAACCGTTGCAAGACGACGAAGAAGTTTAGACATATATTCTTCTGTACCTTTACCAGGACGAACTCCATGGATATAGGCACCGCTCTTTTGTAGGTTCTCTGCCGCTTTTTCAGGATTAATCTGTACAAACGTATAGAAGAATGTAAAGAGAATAATCAACAAAGCATACATGGCAATACCAGTTGGAGAAGTGGTTGCCAACATCTCTTGTGCTACCCTTACCCAAGCCCAATCATGACCTGTGGCGCTCAAAAACTGAAGAATCGCCGCAGGCGCTGCAGTAATGGAACTGGCAAAGATAACAGGGATAACTCCAGCAGGGTTTACCTTCAATGGAAGGTAAGAGCTAGATGGAGCACCTTGTGCAACCTTAGTATATTGGATTGGAATTTTGTATTCTGCTTGTTGAACATAAGTTGTAAAGTAAATGATCAACAATACAGTAATAATCAAAATGATTACGAAAATGATAGATGAAGTGATCCGGCTACTTGGGACGTTCACAAAGTAGTCCACATAGATGCCCTGAATCATCTCTGGAATTGAGGCAACAATCCCGGCAAAGATAATCATAGAAACACCATTTCCGTATCCCTTATCTGTAATTTGCTCTCCCAACCAAGTGACAATCATACTACCAGCTGTTAAGATGATACCAATCGTCAGAAAAACTTGGGGAGTTAAAGCAGTTTTAATCAATTGAGCTCCAGCCAAGGTATTAAAACCAGCTGTAATCCCGATAGATTGCACAAAGGCTAGACCAAGGGCAATATAACGAGTAGCTTGGTTCAATTTTCTTCGACCTACTTCCCCTTGTTTTCCCCACTCTACAAATTTCGGTAAAATATCCATTTGTAAGAGTTGGACAACGATAGAAGCAGTAATATAGGGACTAACTCCTAGGGCAAAAATCGAAAAGTTTTTTAGGGCATTCCCCGACACCAAGCTCAACATGTTTAAGAAGGATAATCCACTTAAAGCATTCAAGCTATTGGCATTCACACCAGGAACTGTAATGCTAGTTCCGATACGAAAGACCAAAACGATAAAAATTGTAAATAAAATTTTTGATCGAACCTGCTTGACTTTAAGAGCTTCTCTTAATAATTTAAAAAACATAGGTCACCTCTCTTAGATGACTTCTACTGAACCACCTTTAGCAGTGATAGCTTCTTCAGCTGATTTAGAGAATTTAGCTGCTTTCACAGTCAATTTCTTAATCAACTCACCGTTACCAAGAATTTTAATACCTGACTTTTCAGCTTTAACAATTCCTGCTTCGATAAGAACAACTGGAGTTACTTCAGCACCATCTTCAAAGACGTTCAATTGGTCAAGGTTCACAATTGCGTATTCTTTAGCGTTGATGTTAGTGAATCCACGTTTTGGAAGACGACGGAACAATGGAGTTTGTCCACCTTCAAAACCAAGGCGAACTCCGCCACCGCTACGAGCTTTTTGACCTTTTTGACCACGACCAGATGTTTTACCGTTACCTGATGAAGTACCACGACCAACGCGGTTACGTACTTTACGAGAACCTTCTGCAGGTTTCAATTCATGAAGTTTCATTTTTATTTTCTCCTCTTTTGTAAAATGCTAGCGCCGATAAGGGAGAAAAGGTTGTCTCCCCCATCAACTCGCCTATACGACGTCATCCTAGATGACTATATCTAGTTTTAGGGGATGGTATAGTGCACATCCCCTAAAAATTCATTAGTTTACTTCTTCAACTGTTACCAAGTGAGATACTGCAGTGATCATACCACGGATAGCAGCGTTATCTTCTTTAATAACAGAGCTGTTCAATTTGCCAAGTCCAAGTGCTACAACAGTTTTACGTTGTGATGGAATGCGTCCGATTGGAGACTTAGTCAAAGTAATTTTAATTTGAGCCATTTTATCCCCTTTCTTATGCCAAATCAGAAACTGAAATACCACGAAGGGCAGCAACTTCTTCAGCGCGTTTCAATTGTTTCAAACCTTCAACAGTTGCACGAACAATGTTGATTGGAGTGTTAGAACCAAGTGATTTAGATGTAATATCTGCCACACCTGCCAATTCCACAACGGCACGAACTGCACCACCAGCGGCAACTCCAGAACCTTCTACAGCAGGTTTCAACAATACTTTAGCTCCACCGAATTCTGAAAGAACTTCGTGTGGGATTGTTGTTCCAACCATAGGAACTTCGATCAAGTTTTTCTTAGCATCATCTACTGCTTTACGGATTGCTTCTGGAACTTCTTGAGCTTTACCAGTACCAAATCCTACGCGACCGTTGTGGTCACCAACAACAACAAGAGCTGCGAAACGAAGACGACGTCCACCTTTAACAACTTTTGTAACACGATTGACAGCAACTACGCGTTCTTCTAATTCAACTGCATTGTCTTTAAATGCCATTTTCTAGTGTCCTCCTATTAGAATTTCAATCCGTTTTCACGAGCTGCATCAGCCAAAGCTTTCACACGTCCGTGATATAGATATCCACCGCGGTCGAACACCACTTCTGAAATACCTTTAGCGTTTGCACGTTCTGCAACGAGTTTACCGACAGCAACAGCTTGTTCAGTTTTAGTTCCTTTTGAAACTTCTTTGTCAAGAGTTGAAGCACTTGCGAGCGTTACACCCGCTACGTCATCAATCACTTGAGCGTAGATGCCTGTATTAGAACGGAATACGTTCAAACGTGGGCGATCAGCAGTTCCAGAGAGTTTTCCGCGAACGCGACGGTGGCGTTTTTGGCGGAGTTTGTTTTTATCTGGTTTTGAAATCACAGTTTTCACCTCTTTAGTTTTAAATCGTGTGCTATGCACAAAGTTGGAAAATAGGTTGGTGGTTGAGAATCAACCACTCAACATTATTTACCTGTTTTACCTTCTTTACGGCGAACGAATTCACCAACGTAACGGATACCTTTACCTTTATATGGTTCTGGTGAACGAAGGCTACGTACGTAAGCAGCTGTTTGTCCAACTACTTCTTTTGAAATTCCGCTAACAACGATTGTTGTTGGGTTTGGAAGTTCAAAAGTAATTCCTTCTGGAGCTTCAACTTCGTCTGGGTGAGATTTACCAACAGCCAAAACAAGTTTAGATCCTTGAAGTTGTGCACGGTAACCAACCCCACGCATTTCAAGTTCTTTCTTGAATCCTTCTGATACACCAACAACCATGTTGTTCAAAAGGGCACGAGTAGTTCCGTGGAT
This sequence comes from Streptococcus sp. 2154, assembly GCF_013277255.1. NCBI lineage: Bacteria > Bacillati > Bacillota > Bacilli > Lactobacillales > Streptococcaceae > Streptococcus > Streptococcus sp. 2154. The sequence goes on along the minus strand of NZ_VMMK01000018.1, from coordinate 78,750 downwards.
AGTTTTCATTTCTTTTGAATCGTTTGGACGGTGAAGGGTTACTTCAGTACCTTCCACACGGATTTCAATATCTTTTGAGAACTCACGAGTAAGTTCTCCTTTAGGTCCTTTTACAGTTACAAGGTTGTCATTGTTAGTGAGTTCAACACCAGCAGGCAACACGATAACTTTATTACCAATACGTGACATGTTTATTTTCTCCTGTTAAATTGTCAGGCCAGAACGGCCAGTTTTCACGGGGTTCAGATACTTATTTAGTTCAAGAGCTGAACTGAACACGCTCTAACGAGCTTTGTATCTTGATTTGAGTTCGAGCTAAGAATTTGGTGAAAAAGATAAGTTTGTCTTGGAGCATCGCTCCTGCTACAAACTTCCTATTTTCACTGCATTCTTTTAACGCTCTCACATCATCAATTACCAAACGTAAGCGATAACCTCGCCACCAACATTCTTTTGGCGTGCTTCTTTATCAGTAAGCAAACCTTCAGAAGTTGAAAGGATAGCAATTCCAAGTCCGTTAAGAACTTTTGGAAGGTCTTCACGTTTTTTGTAGACACGAAGTCCTGGTTTAGAAATACGTTTCAAGTTAGTGATAACTTTTTCACCGTTTGGTCCGTATTTAAGAAATACACGGATGATGCCTTGTTTGTCATCTTCGATGATTTCAACGTTTTTTACAAAACCTTCGCGTTTAAGGATTTCAGCAATCCCTTTTTTGATGTTTGATGCAGGTACTTCAAGTACTTCGTGTTTAGCTTGGTTAGCGTTACGAATACGAGTTAGGAAGTCTGCGATTGGGTCAGTCATAACCATTTTGTTTTTCTCCTCTTACTAGTAGTTTGCAAGTTGCACTTGCTAGTTAATGATTGAGCTAGGCTCAGAATATGTTTCTAGGTTTCAATTCCTAAGTGAGTCTAGGCATCTGCTTGCAGGCATAACTTGAGTTAGGCAAAAGCAGATAACAACGAATCACGACGGGATTGAAAGTTAGAATTACCAAGATGCTTTGGTAACGCCTGGGATTTGTCCTTTGTAAGCTAATTCACGGAAGCAAACACGGCAAAGTTTAAATTTGCGGTAAACTGAATGTGGACGACCACATTTTTCACAACGAGTATAAGCTTGAGTAGAGAACTTCGCTGGACGTTTGTTCTTAGCAATCATTGATTTTTTAGCCATTAGATTTACCTCCTATATTATTTTGCAAAAGGCATTCCAAGGCCTGTAAGCAATGCACGTGACTCTTCGTCAGTGTTAGCAGTTGTTACGATAACGATGTCAAGACCACGAGTTTTGTCAACGTCATCGAAGTTGATTTCTGGGAAGATCAATTGTTCTTTCACACCAAGTGTGTAGTTTCCGCGTCCATCAAATGATTTCGTTGGAACACCGTGGAAGTCACGTACACGTGGAAGTGAAACTGAAACCAATTTATCCAAGAATTCGTACATACGTTCACCACGAAGGGTAACTTTTGCACCGATCGCAACACCTTCACGAAGACGGAAGCCGGCGATTGATTTTTTAGCTTTAGTGATAAGTGGTTTTTGACCTGAGATAAGTGCCAATTCTTCAGCAGCTTTTTCAAGGCTTTTAGCGTTTGATACAGCTTCACCAACACCCATGTTCAAAACGATCTTATCTACTTTAGGCACAGCCATCACTGATGAGTAGTTGAATTGTTCTGTCAAAGCAGGAACTACTTCATTAAGATATTTTTCTTTTAAACGATTTGCCATTATACTTCTCCTTTCCTTCGTGATTAATCAAGCACTTCGCCTGATTTTTTGTTGTAGCGAACTTTTTTACCGTCTACAAATTTGTAACCAACACGGCCAGCTACACCATTTTTGTCCAAAACTTGAACGTTTGATACGTGGATAGCTGCTTCTTTCTCGATGATACCACCTTGAGGAAGCTCGTTAGTTGGACGTTGGTGTTTCTTAACGATGTTAACACCTTCAACGATAACTTTGTTTACTTTTGGAAGGGCAGTAAGGACAACAGCTTCTGTTCCCTTATCTTTACCAGCGATTACGCGAACTTTGTCGCCTTTTTTTACAAACATTAGGTTTCTCCTTGATTTTTCTTACGCCCATAAGGGCACCCTAGCTTGAAGCTAGGGGACTAGTTTGTTTCTAAAAATTAAAGTACTTCTGGAGCAAGTGACACGATCTTCATGAAGCCACCTTCACGCAATTCACGTGCAACTGGGCCAAAGATACGTGTTCCGCGAGGAGTTTTGTCTTCACGGATGATAACTGCTGCGTTTTCGTCAAATTTGATGTATGAACCATCAGCACGACGAGCACCTGATTTAGTACGAACGATAACTGCTTTAACAACGTCACCTTTTTTAACCGCACCACCAGGAGTAGCTTGTTTTACAGATGCCACGATAACATCACCGATGTTTGCAAATTTACGTCCTGAACCACCAAGAACTTTGATAGTCAAGATTTCGCGAGCACCGCTGTTGTCTGCGACTTTCAAACGAGTTTCTGTTTGAATCATTTCAGTTTTCTCCTTTCAGGTTTGATTAGATGATGACCGCTTCTTCAACAACTTCTACAAGACGGAAACGTTTTGTAGCTGAAAGCGGGCGAGTTTCCATGATACGTACGATATCGCCTTCTTTGGCAACATTGTTTTCATCATGAGCTTTGTATTTTTTAGAGTAGTTAATACGTTTACCATAGACTGGGTGGTTACGTTTTGTTTCAACTACAACTGTGATTGTCTTGTCCATTTTGTCAGATACAACACGTCCAACAAGAACTTTACGATTATTGCGTTCCATTGAAATTTCTCCTTCCCTAGTCTATTATTTCGCTTCAGATTGAACTGTTTTGATACGAGCGATTTGTTTTTTAACTTCTTTCAAGCGAGCTGTTTGTTCCAATTGACCAGTAGCAGCTTGGAAACGAAGTTCAAACAATTCTTTTTTCAATTCGTTTTCGCGCTTCGCGAGTTCTTCTTGAGAAAGACCACGAAGTTCTTTAACAAATTCTTTTACTTCATTAAGTTTCATGCCTTCTCCTTATTCTGCTTCACGTTTTACGAATTTACATTTAACTGGCAATTTATGGCTAGCAAGACGAAGTGCTTCGCGTGCAATCTCTTCAGATACACCAGCGATTTCGAACATCACTTTACCACGTTTAACTGGTGCTACCCAACCTTCAGGTGCCCCTTTACCAGATCCCATACGCACACCGATAGCTTTAGCAGTGTATGATTTGTGTGGGAAGATTTTAATCCAAACTTTACCACCACGTTTCATGTAACGAGTCATGGCGATACGAGCAGCTTCGATTTGGCGGTTAGTGATCCAGTGGCTAGTTGTAGCTTGAAGACCGTATTCACCGAATGCTACTTCTTTTCCACCTTTTGCTTCACCGCGCATTTTTCCACGGAATTCACGACGGTGTTTAACACGTTTAGGTACTAACATTGGTTATTTACCTCCTTTAGTGTTTTTGCGAGCTGGAAGAACTTCACCACGGTAGATCCATACTTTAACACCAAGTTTACCGTATGTAGTATCTGCTTCTTCCCAAGCGTAATCGATATCTGCACGAAGTGTGTGAAGTGGAACAGTTCCTTCAGAGTATCCTTCAGCACGGGCGATATCTGCACCGTTCAAACGACCTGATACTTGAGTTTTGATTCCTTTAGCTCCAGCACGCATTGCACGTTGGATTGCTTGTTTTTGTGCACGACGGAAAGCAACACGTTGCTCCAATTGACGAGCAATTCCTTCACCTACAAGGTGAGCATCCAAATCAGGTTGTTTGATTTCGATGATGTTGATGTGTACTTGTTTTCCAGTCAATTTGTTAAGTTTTGCACGGAGTGCATCAACGTTAGCACCACCTTTACCGATAACCATACCTGGTTTAGCAGTGTGAAGTGAAACGTTAACTTTGTTTACTGCGCGTTCGATTTCGATAGTTGAAACTGCTGCGTCAGCAAGTTCTTTTTGAACGAATTTACGGATTGCAAGATCTTCATGAAGGTAATCCGCGTATTCTTTTTCAGCATACCATTTGGCATCCCAATCACGGATGATGCCGACACGCATACCAATTGGATGTACTTTTTGACCCACGATTTTACCTCCTTATTTTTCTGCAACAGCTACAGTGATGTGAGCTGTACGTTTGTTGATTGGTGAAGCTGAACCTTTCGCACGTGGACGGAAACGTTTCATAGTTGGTCCTTCGTTTGCGAATGCTTCAGATACTACCAAGTTAGCTTTATCCAAACCAAAGTTGTTTTCAGCGTTAGCTACAGCTGAGTTCAAAACTTTCAAGATGATTTCAGCAGCTTTGTTTGGAGTGAATGTCAAGATTGCAATTGCATCGGCTACGCTTTTACCACGAATGTTATCAAGAACAAGACGTGATTTACGAGGTGAAACACGTACTGTACGAGCCATTGCTTTAGCTGAAGTAATTTCTGCCATTTATGTTCTCCTTATTTTCTACGTGTTTTCTTGTCGTCTGCAGCGTGACCTTTGTAAGTACGAGTTGGTGCAAATTCACCAAGTTTGTGACCTACCATGTCTTCTTGGATGTAAACAGGTACGTGTTTACGACCGTCATAAACTGCAATAGTGTAACCAATGAAACTTGGGAAGATCGTTGAACGACGTGACCAAGTTTTAATAACTTTTTTCTTTTCGTCGTTAGCTTGAGCTTCAACTTTTTTCATCAAATGCTCATCGACGAAAGGTCCTTTTTTAAGACTGCGTCCCATTTTTATATTTTCTCCTTTAAATGTTGTACCACAGCGGCTTGCGCTCACATGGAGCGCTACCGAGCTGGCGGATTTACTAGTTGCTTAAGCGACTAGTTTAATATTATTTCTCGTTGCGACGACGAACGATAAGTTTGTCAGATTTCGCTTTCTTGTTACGAGTTTTAAGACCAAGAGCAGGTTTGCCCCATGGAGTAGATGGTGCTTTACGACCAACTGGTGCTTTACCTTCACCACCACCGTGTGGGTGATCGTTAGGGTTCATTACAGAACCACGAACTGTTGGGCGGATACCTTTCCAACGGCTACGTCCTGCTTTACCAAGGTTTACAAGTCCGTGTTGTTCGTTTCCGACAACACCAACTGTAGCGCGGCAAGTTCCAAGAATCATACGAACTTCACCTGATTGAAGACGAACAAGAACGTATTTACCTTCAGAACCCAATACTTGAGCAGATGCACCAGCAGCACGTACCAATTCACCACCACGACCTGGTTTCAACTCGATGTTATGAATCAAAGTACCAACTGGGATGTTAGCAAGTGGAAGAGCGTTTCCGACTTTAATATCTGCTTCTGGACCTGAAACGATACGTTGACCTACTTCAAGACCTTTTGGAGCGATGATGTATGCTTTCACACCATCAGTGTAGTGTACAAGAGCGATGTTTGCAGAACGGTTTGGATCGTACTCGATTGTTTTAACAACTGCTTCAACGTTGTCTTTGTTACGTTTGAAGTCAACCAAACGGTAGAAACGTTTGTGTCCACCACCTTGGTGACGAACTGTGATACGACCGTTGTTGTTACGACCAGCCTTGCTCTTCAATGCAACAAGCAATGATTTTTCAGGAGTGCTTGTTGTGATTTCAGCGAAATCCAAAGAAGTCATATTACGGCGACCGTTTGTTGTTGGTTTATAAACACGAATTCCCACGATATTTCCTCCTTAGATTATTCAGCTTCAGCAGCAAACAACTCGATTGCTTTTGAATCAGCTGTAAGTGTGATGATGGCTTTTTTAGTTTTGTTAGTAAAACCAGTGTAACGTCCAACACGTTTAGCTTTTGGTTTTACGTTGATTGTGTTAACATTGGCAACTTTAACACCTTCGAAAGCAGCTTCAACAGCTTGCTTGATCAAAAGTTTGTGTGCACGAGTGTCAACTTCAAATACATATTTGCCTGCTTCAAGTTGAGCCATTGAGCTTTCAGTGATGACAGGTTTTTTGATAACATCATACAAATTCATTATGCAAGAACCTCCTCGATTTTAGAGATAGCTGCTTGTGTGACAAGAAGTTTGTCGCTATTTGCGATGTCAAGAACACTTGCAGTTGTAGCAGTTGCAACTTTCACGTTTGGAAGGTTACGAGCTGAAAGAGCTGCGAATTCATTTCCTTCTTCAAGGATAACAAGAACTTTAGAATCGATGCTCAATGCTGCAAGAACTTTTGCAAATTCAGCAGTTTTTGGAGCTGTAAATGAAAGAGCGTCTACAGCTACGAATTTGTTTTCAGCAACTTTTTCAGAGTAAACTGATTTAAGAGCTAGGCGACGAACTTTTTGTGGAAGTTTGTAGCCGTATGAACGTGGAGTTGGTCCGAAGACAACACCACCACCACGCCATTGTGGTGAGCGGATAGAACCTTGACGAGCACGTCCAGTTCCTTTTTGACGCCATGGTTTGCGTCCACCACCTGATACTGCAGAGCGGTTTTTAACAGCGTGTGTTCCTTGACGAAGACTTGCGCGTTGGCTGATGATCACATCAAACACAACTGATTCATTTGGTTCAATACCAAATACTGCATCGTTAAGAACAACTTGGCCAGCTTCTTTACCAGTTTGGTCAAATAATGTTACGTTTGCCATTGTGACTGATTTCCCCTTTCTTTATTATTTACCAGCTTTAACTGCTGATTTGATAGTGATAAGAGATTTCTTAGCACCTGGTACGTTACCTTTAATAAGGATAACGTTCTTTTCTGGAACAACTTGTACAACTTCAAGGTTTTGAATTGTTACGCGGTCGCCACCCATACGTCCTGCAAGGTTTTTACCTTTGAATACGCGGTTAGGTGCAACAGGTCCCATAGAACCTGGACGACGGTGGTAACGAGAACCGTGAGCCATTGGTCCACGTGATTGTCCGTGGCGCTTGATAACACCTTGGAAACCTTTACCTTTAGAAGTACCAGTTACGTCAACAACGTCTCCAGCTGCGAATGTTTCAACTGTGATTTCAGCACCAACTTCCAAGCCTTCAACGTTTTTGAATTCACGAATGAAGCGCTTAGGAGCCGTGTTAGCTTTTGCTACATGTCCTTTAGCAGGTTTGTTGCTCAATACTTCGCGTTTGTCATCGAAACCAACTTGGATAGCGTTGTATCCGTCTGTTTCAACAGTTTTAACTTGAAGAACAACGTTTGGAGTTGCTTCAATAACTGTTACAGGGATCAATTCGCCAGCTTCAGTGAAGATTTGAGTCATTCCCACTTTTTTCCCTAAGATTCCTTTTGTCATGAGAAAATAGTTCCTTTTCTATATTTTTTATTCAAAAAGTTTTTAACGAGCGTTTTTTATGCTCAAGTCTAAGATACAAAGGGCGTCAAACTCAAAGTGAAAATAGGAAACTGACGCAGTGTCTAGCAGACACTAGGAAGTTTATCTTTTTCACACCGAGTTTAGCCCGTGTTCAATTATATTGAAGCACCAGCCTCTGCTCTTTTATATTTTAGATTAAAGTTTGATTTCTACGTTTACACCACTTGGAAGATCCAATTTCATCAAAGCATCAACTGTTTTTTGAGTTGGGTTAACGATATCGATCAAACGTTTGTGTGTACGCATTTCAAATTGTTCGCGAGAGTCTTTGTATTTGTGAGTCGCACGAATGATTGTGTAGAGGCTACGTTCAGTTGGAAGTGGGATTGGACCCGCAACTTGTGCACCTGTACGAGTAGCTGATTCTACGATTTTTGCAGCCGCTGTGTCAAGCGTACGGTGTTCGTAAGCTTTCAAACGGATACGGATTTTTTTGTTTGCCATCTTTTTCTCCTTTTCGTCTATTTAAGATAATAGGCTAGCTCCACAAGAAAACCGACGCGGTGTTGCGTGGCAATGCAACCGAGCGTGTCGCAACCTCTTGCATCAAAGCTAAGGCTGTAATTTACAGCACCATAATAGAATAACACAAAGCCCCTGCGATTGCAAGGGATTTGTTGCTGTTTTTTCGTTTTTTTAAAATGAAACTGTTTTCCTACTTTTTCTTTCTAAAATTAGGGATTTTCTTCTATATAAACTGACTCCTCTTGACCTCAAATTTACCTTCTGATTGGTCTACTAGAATGTCCGCCCTTGACTCAGTTTCTTTATAGTATTGTAGATATTGCTCCCGTCTCATCTGATGGCTAGCCAATATAAAGGATGCATCGCGATTTCTCACTGTCGTATCTCGAGCTAGACGCCGCTTTAATTCGGTCTCCTCATCCGTATAGAAACAGATGGTTTTGTCAAAGAATTCCTTGGGTAAAAAGCCTACAGACATCCCTTCGACAATCAGAACTAGTTTGGCTCCTGACAAGACCTCACTAGCCTTCCAAGGCTCTTCAATTGTCAAGACATCCATACCCGCCTGCAAGGCTAAGATATCTCTCCGCAAACTCGCCAGTTCATGAGCCGCTGGCAGACAGGCTGTCACCTTTTGATTAGGCGCGTCCTTTGGTACTACCAGATGGCGTCCTGAGGTGATATAAGGATCTGTCTCTAGCAAATTTACTGTAGTAGAATCTAAAGCTTGGTACAATTCCTGTGTAAAGATTGATTTACCCGAAGCCCCATGACCGTATATCCCCAGTGTCCTGACTTTTCCCTTTTCTATTTCTGAAACAAGCTGGTCTATTAAGTCTTTTCTCTTCATTCTCTCTTCACCTGTTCATAGCTTTCTTTTCCATCATTGAGTTTGTCCCAAATCACTACTTGCCCACTTTTGAGGGATTTTTGAACATCGATAATTCGTTGATTGGAAGAACCTCGAAATTGGAGCATGAGATTCCTCTTAGTTCGATCATATCGTCCATCGACAAGAATGTCAATCAGTGACAAGAGTTCCAGTTTATCTGGAGTTTCCAACATCATTTCTTCCCATGTATAGCCCGTCCAGGACCAGATATCTTTATCTGGCAATTCCTTCCGAATCCGCTTAACGAGTGGCAAGAGAATACCCGTATTAAGAAAGGGCTCCCCTCCCAGCAAGGTCAATCCTTGAACATAGGGTTGAGCAAGATCTGCCATGATTTGTTCTTCTAATTCTGCTGTATAGGGAATGCCAGCATTGAAGGACCAGGTAGCTACATTATAGCACCCCTCGCAGTGAAACATGCAGCCTGATACATAGAGAGAATTGCGCACACCTTCTCCATCCACAAAGTTAAAGGCCTTGTAGTCGATGATACGTCCTTTGCTGAGCTCCTCACTCTTCCACTCGCCTGGTTTTGGGTTATTCATTCGCCACCCCTATCCAATAACGCTCGACTCCATCACGAACATCCTCAATGAGACCTCCATTTGCTAGAATGACTGCTCTACTAGCAGGATTATTCACGCTACAGGTCACAAGAGCCTTCTTGATGTTCTTTTCTTTAGCAACTTGCAAGCCCTGACGGAGAGTTTCTTTCGCATAACCTTTGCCTCTTTCTGACGGACGAATGGAATAGCCAATATGACCAGCATAATTCAGTAAACCCTCATTCAGTCTCAATCGCAGATTCAAAAAACCTAGAGCATGACCTACATTATCAAATGATACAAATTGAATAGAAGGAACACGATTTTCAGGTAAGTTTATTCCCATCTCTTTTTGCATATTTGTTTCCAACCACTCTTCATATACAAAGTTCTCTGTATCCCAAAATCCGCCATCATGGGCTGATTGGCTATTTTCAAACTCTGCCATCATCTCTAAAACTGTTGCTTTATCTGCTAATCTTGGTCTGCGTAGTTCCATTTTCACCTCCCACTAAGAGAAAAGCGAGAGAAATCCCTCACTTTTTCTTATTCTTATTTAAAAATTGTTCTCTGAGGTTGAGCAAGCGTTCTTTTTTGCTCACTCCACCTTTCGAATGCTTTTCATGATAACGGGTCACTTGTGCACGCCCCTTATCATCTAATTGATACTTTCCCATTTCAGTTCTTTCTAATTTGTTACTTGGTGGCCAGCTATTTTAATCGTTGAGCCATTCATATGTTTGACACGCGCTGCGATTTCCTTGTGACGCCCATTAACCATAGGTCTCGCTTGAGGATTGCCTAAATAGCCACAAGTCCGTTTCACCACATCTACTGTTTTAGGATCGCTATTCCCACAGTTTGGACAAGCAAATCCTCTCTCAGTTGGTTCAAAATCCCCTTCAAAGTCACACTTGTAGCAACGGTCTATTGGAGTATTGGTCCCAAGATAGCCCACACGGTCATAAGCATAATCCCAGACAGCTTCCAAGGCTTTAGGATTTTGCTGAAGAACTGGATACTCACAATAATGGATGAAACCACCTGACGCACCTGCTTCTGGATAGACTTTCTCAAAGTCTAATTTTTCAAACGGTGTTGGATTTTTACGAACATCGTAGTGGAAAGAGTTAGTGTAGTATTCCTTGTCTGTGATATCAGGAATAGAACCGAACTTCTCTGTATCTAGTCTACAGAAACGGTCTGTCAGACTTTCAGATGGGGTTGAGTAGATAGAGAAATGATAGCCATATTGGTCAGACCACTCTTCTACACGGCGTTTCATATCACGAATGATATCCAGCGTAAATTTCTTAGCATCTGGATTACTTTCCCAGCTGTTACCAAAGAAAACAGTCGCTACTTCATACAAACCGATATAGCCTAGTGAAACTGTCGCACGACGATTCTTAAAGAGCTTGTCAACACTTTCTTCTTTACCTAGACGATGACCAAAAGCACCGTATTGATAAAGGATAGGAGCATTGGCTGGCGTCGCTTCTTTAGTTCGTTCGACACGGTAAACCAGAGCATCTTCTGCGATATTCATTCGCTCGTTGAAGATTTCCCAGAACTTATTCATGTCACCCTCAGACTCAAGAGCAATACGAGGCAGGTTAACCGTCACAACTCCTAGGTTCATGCGACCTGAATTGACTTCTACACCATTTTCATCCTTCCATCCTTGGAGGAACGAACGGCAACCCATAGGCACCTTGAAGGAGCCTGTCAAGTCAACAATCTTATCATAAGATAAAACATCTGGATACATCCGCTTGGTTGCACACTCAAGAGCCAACTGCTTGATGTCGTAGTTGGGAGTTCCTTCCTCTAAATTGAGTCCTCTTTTTAGCGTAAAGATGAGTTTTGGGAAGATAGCTGTACGGTGTTCTGAACCAAGCCCATTGATACGAATGTTTAAAATTGCCTTTTGAATTTCACGCTCAAAACGATTGGTTCCCAGACCAAAACCTAGCGAAGTAAAAGGTGTTTGCCCATTTGAAGTGAAGAGAGTGTTGATTTCATACTCAAGAGATTGCATGGCATCATAGATGTCCTTTTGCGTTTTCTTCCAGGCATAATCTTCCCGTTTGTCAGGTAAGACCCATTCTTCCGCATCCTTAAGGTGTTTTTTGTAATTCTTCTCTGCATAAGGTGCCAAAATCTCATCGATACGGTCAGCTGAACAACCTCCGTACTGGCTAGAAGCAACGTTGGCGATGATTTGGGAAATTTGAGCTGTCGCAGTCTGGATAGACTTGGGACTCTCTACCTCTGCATTTCCAATCTTAAAACCATTTTCCAACATACTCTTGAAGTCAATCAAACAGCAGTTGGTCATAGGGGTATAGGGACTGTAGTCCAAATCGTGATAGTGGATATCCCCTTTTTGGTGGGCATTGGCTACATGCTTAGGAAGCATTTGCAGTCCGATTGACTTTCCAACAATCCCTGCCGTCAAATCACGCTGGGTATTAAAGACATCGCTGTCTTTATTGGCATTTTCGTTAACAACGGTCTGGTCTTTGTTGAGAAGTTTATGGATACTAAAGTTTATATCTGTCGCTTTCGAGCGTTCAAAATCCCTTTGTGTCCGATAAGTGATATACTCCTCAGCCAAGGCATATTCTTTGGATTCAAGGAGTTCATGTTCTACGATATTTTGAATTTCGTAAATCTTAACCCCTTGTGGAAAGCGACTATGAATTTCTGTGACAATTCGCTCGGTCAGAGCATTGAGGCGTTTTTCGACCAAGGGTGTCACATCCATAACCTTGTCTGCCGCCTTGTGGAGAGCCTTGTCAATCTTGTCCACATCAAATACAACACGTCTCCCATCTCGTTTCTCGACGAAGAGAGTTGGCAAAATTGTAATTTTTTCTTCTAGTGCAATCATATGCATGCTCTTTTCTAAAATGTTCTTTCTAAAAAGTATTATACCACTCTAAAAAGAAAAATCAATATCTTGTGTTAAAAATCCTAAAATTTTTAAAAATACACAAGATATTGATTTTGTTATTTAATTTTATAGACTTTAAACTCTGAGTAATCGGTCTTTACTTGTTGGTAACTTTCTTTCAAGATTGTTTCTACTTCAGACCAGACTGGCACCTTGTCATTTACCACAATCACCTTGGGTTGTTTTTCTTTCAAGTCATTAAGTAACTTATTCCGATTTCCCTCAGTTGCTGTATAGTGCACGGGAGACAAAATCGCCGATGGCGACAAGCGCTCACTCTTACGATAAAGAGTCGCAGTATCATCCCATGCATAGATAGCATCTTCCGTATTTGTCTCCTCTTTTACCAAATCAGCAAGACGATTACGTTCTTGATAAGGTACCGGATAAAGGACTAACTTCATCAAAAAAGGAATAGACAAAAGATAGACAAGCCCTAAAACTGGCAGATATAGATTTCCTTTGAAGAAACGACTCCATAGACTAACTGGCGTTTCTCTTCGTCTTCGTCTAACACTACGCCCCCTCTGTTGACTCTTAATATTGGTTACCAATAAAAGTAGAAAAACAGGAAAGACGACCATCAAATAAGAAGCGTGCAGAGGCTCTTGTGAAAAGAAAAGTAAAATCAAACCTAAAATTGTCACAAGACTTGCAGGAACCGAAATGACGTATAGTTTAGAGGGTTTGGATTGAAAGAGACCTAAAAAGATACAAACCACAAATCCCAAACCAAGGGACAACAAGCCATAAAAAGCCATATTCTCTAAAATTTTAGAAGTGAAATCAAAGCGAATACTGTCAATGGGATAGCGAATACCACTAATGGCATCCCCAAAACTTCCTGTTGCAACACTATAGTAGACAGTTGGATAAAAGACAAGTGAAAAACCTAAAGCCACTGCAAGAAACTGATAAAACCCATGCACAAAGCGTCTATGCCCAAGGTTAAAGACCAACAAGCCTAAACTCACTACAGCAATAAACAGGAGCGATGCCAAGGGAGCAAAGAAAAATCCGCCCGCCAAAGCCAGCCCAATCCGTACAAATCCCTTATCATGGTTTGGATTAGCCGCAATTAAACTAAAGGCCGCGAATAAGAAGGGAAGCGCTAAAAGAGTCGCATAACCTCCACCAAACGCAAGACCTGTAACTAGCATATAAAAAATAGTCACCACTTGTCCAGCTTGGTCTCCTTGCTCTGTCAAGGTGTCCGCTGATCTAAAAAGGAAAAATCCGCCTGCTACCAAGGCTAACCACTCAAAGATGGCAAAGAAAAATCCGCCCTGACTCACGTAAGTCAGCAAATAATAAAGCAAACCTTGACTTCCATAATAGTCGCTGTAAATCTTCCCTGTCTGATGAAGCGCCCAACCTGCATAAAAATCCTGCACTTCCTGTGCACTCATTAAGTCGAGTAATAGCGGTACTCCTAGAGTTATCCCCGTTACAAGCGTACTCCATAGTAAAATTTTCACCAAAGGAAGACGACTTGATTCACGATGATGCGATTCTTGTTCGATTTGGTATTCTAGAGGTTCACGATTCTCCTGATGAACTTCTTCTACTCTACCATACACACTCATATCGTTTCTCCTATTCAATTTATCTGTCTTAGTATATCAAAAAGTCCTAGGATTGTCAGCTTGCGATGGCTGTTTGAGTGATTTTTTGCATAGTTTCACAAAGGTTTCAATTTCCCGAAAGCGGTGTAAATGTGTCTGTTTAAATGACATGATATAATCCAATTCTTTCTGAGTCAGCATCGTTCCTCCTACATCTTCTTATTCGTAAAAAGCAAGAAAAAGAGGACTCGGTCATTTCCTAAGTCCTAGATTTCTTATAAGATTGGGGCGAATAACTGGGCGATTTCTTTTACAAGCTTTTGATACCAGCTCGTTTTGATAGAATGAGGATAGACTTCCTGAGAATCTGCAAATATATTTTGAAAATCTCGGGCTATTTCCATTATAGAAGGAGTTTTATAGAGTAAAACTGCATTTTCATAATGGTGTACCAAGCTTCGGTAGTCGAGATTGATCGTCCCCACCACCGCAAAATCTTCGTCTACCAACATCTGCTTACTATGAATAAAACCTGGGCTATACTCATAAATTCGAACACCAGCAGAAAGAAGGTCTGGATAAGCCCCTCTTGTGACTAACTGAATGAACTTCTTATCTGGTATGTAAGGGGTGATAATTCGAACATCGACCCCTCTCATAGCAGCATTTTTGATTGTCTCCGTTAAATCATAGTCTATGATCAAATAAGGTGTCGTAATATAAACCGATTCAGTTGCTTGATTGATCAAACTCTGATAAACCTTTTTCCCTACCTGCGTTCGAAAAATTGGCTTGGGTCCACTTCCGTATGGAATGGTTAATCCATCACTTGGGATAGAATGATTTTCTAAATGATATTGATCAAAATCACTAATCTCTCCTCGATTGATGTACCAAGTGGTTAAAAACAAGCGTGTCAGGGCTTTTACTGCTAGTCCGTCTAAGCGAATTCCACTATCCTTCCAATAACCAAATCTCTCGACGTGGTTAATGTACTCATCTGCCAGATTGACCCCACCAGTATAGGCTATCTGACCATCAACAATCAATATTTTTCTATGATCTCTGTTATTATAGGCCACTGTCAAACGAGGAATAACTTTATTGAATTTATGGGCCTCGATGCCCAGCTGACGAAGTCGATGTGCATAATCTCCTGTTAAAGTAGCCATACAGCCGATATCATCATAGAGCAGTTTAACCTCAACTCCTTGAGCGACCTTTTGCTCTAGTATATCTAGTATGCGATTCCACATCAAACCTTCTTCTATAATGTAATATTCCAAGAAAATAAATTTTTCAGCCTTTTTAAGATCTTCTACCATCTTTTTCCACATAGCTTCTCCGTTAGGAAAAAATGTAGAGGCAGTTTGATCATAGACATCGGCATTGGTATCCATACTCAATAAGGACTTGATGACGCCATATGCCGCCTTGTCACTTTCTTTTAATTCCTCTTTTAGTAGCTGGCTATTTGCTTCTTGGAAATGCATGGAGTCTAGCTTCTTCAGTTGTTTGATTTCTTTTTTGGACAATCTCCTCTCACCAAACATCAGATAGAGCAAGGGGCCAAATACTGGCACAAAGGCTACTAACAACCAGGTTACCTTATTCTCAGGAGTCGTATTACGGTTGACTATCGAAATGATTGTAATGATACTCAGTAGAATGAGGACAGTAATCCATAAAATGGGAGCCATACGTCCTAAATAAAGAAAGAGACCAAAAACCAGACAAAGTTCAAGTAGCATAATCGAAAGACTAAAGCCATACTTGGACATCAATAATTGAAATTTCCTATATTTCATATCCCCTCCTTGATAGTTTGAATGCTAAAAACAAGTAATTGATACTAGTATAACTCAGCTATTCGACAGAAGGCAAGTATTTATGATTATTTTCTAGGTAAAAGTAAAAAGGATGAAAAATCCAGCCTTTTCTACTTGCATAGTCTTATTTAGTTAAAACGATTTGGTCCGATGGGTCTCTATCCATATCATCTACGATGATTTGATTACCGTTTACAGTGTAAATTTTGACATCATCACCAATAATCATGCGTTGATTTGCTGCATCAAATGTGACCTGTTTGACTTTCTGATCCCCGTCAGATTCGAGCTCAGTCCATGTACCAGTCGTTCCAGTGACCACTAAAGTGATACGGTCTCCGTCATCTTGGCCTGTATAAGTCTCATCAATATCAGTCGGTTGAGCCTCAGGTGCATTTTGTGAAGAACTTGTTGCTACCTGGTTTGTATTTTCTGTAGACGATGAAGCAGCAGGTTGTGATTGCTGAGTTTGTTATATTTGTGCTTGAGCTGCTGGTTGTTGAATCTGTTGAGCTCTTTGTGAACAAGCTACTACGAGACTAAGACTTGCTAGAGAAGCAAGAGAAAGTGTGAATCTTTTTAATTTCATGATGGATTTCCTTTCTACTACCAATTTAGAGAAATTTTCTCTAACCAGCAATTCCCCTAGTATAACAAGTTCAAAAAAGGTGGTCAATTTATCTGTTCATGCCCCAGCAGGTAGCCCCGTACTTCTGAGATAAAATAGAGAGACCCTGTAATGAATAACAAATCCTGAGCATCTGTTCTTTCTTCAAAATCGCTGATAAATTCTCGGTAAGAAGAAACTATATCGTAACCTGTCACATCCCTTTCGTCCAAAGCTCCCTGATAATCAAAGCCAGTTACCTTGAGTTCCACCTGAGGCAAATTCTCAGTCAGATAACCTAACATCCCTTGATAATCCTTCCGTTTCAAGGACCCAAAGAGGATTTGAGGACGATAGGCTTCCTGCTCTTTTTCTTTGATAAACTCAACCAAGCGAGTCAAGGCAGGGAGGTTATGAGCACCATCCAAGTAAATCTGAGGGCGAATACGCTCCAAACGCCCAGCCCAATGGGTCTTCTCCAAAGCCTGTCTTACAACCTGCTCATCAACAACTTCCTTTCCTTCTCCCATAAAGAGAAGAAATGCTTGCAACGCCAAGGCCGCATTTTCCTGCTGATAAGCTCCTTCTAAGCCTATGTTCAGCTGTGAAAGATTTAGTAAAGAGCTTGAAAAATTACCATTCAGCATTGAAAAATCTTGACCTGCCTGATAAAGATCAACAGCTAAAGAGTCTGCTTTTTTCTGACAGACAAGCCTAGCTTCTGGAGGCAATTTCGCAATCACTGCCTTCTTACCAGCCTTGAAAATACCAGCTTTCTGCTCTGCGATTGCTTCCAGACTATCACCCAAGGTTTCCTGATGGTCAAGCCCAATGGAGGTGATAACAGCAAGCTCTCCAGTTACCACATTGGTCGTGTCAAGTAAGCCGCCAATTCCCACTTCTAGTAAAACCAAATCCACTTCTTGCTCTCTAAAATAAAGAAAAGCAATCAAGGTCAGCAGTTCAAAAAAGGACAACTGATCATGGGTTTGCAGAAGCGTTTTCTCCATCTCCTTGACCTGCTCAGCCAAACGAATAAAGTCTGTGTCTGCTATAGATTGCCCATTAATGCAGATTCGATCATTGATAGAGACGATATGAGGGGAGGTAAAGGTCGCGACTTTTTTGCCATGCCCCATAAATAACTCCCTCATAAAAGCAATGGTAGATCCTTTCCCATTAGTCCCTGTTACATGGATAATAGGATAAGACTTCTCTGGATTCCCTAACAAATCCACCGCTTGCTGTATTCGGCCTAAACCTGATCGAAAATTCAAACCAATCCGACTATAAAGCCATTCTCCTACTTCAAACATACACATCTCCTTGACAAAAGTCTAATCAATTATCTAGCAAAATTCCGTAGATAACAAAAAATGAGGTCAGGATTTTCGTCCCGACCTCTCACCTGGTTAGCTAATCACTAACAACTATGAATATTAACTTGGGCTAAAACATCCACAGGACGTTCCAACTCTTCCCCATTTCTGGGAGTTGGGCTGATACAGTCTCCCAGACTACCTGCGTTTCTAATTTCTAGCGCAGGGCTAAAAACGTCCACAGGACGTTCCAACTCTTCCCCATTTCTGGGAGTTGGGCTGATACAGTCTCCCAGACTACCTGCGTTTCTAATTTCTAGCGCAGGGCTAAAAACGTCCCCCGGACGTTTTTACTCCTCCATAAAGCTGTTGAAGACTTCTTCAATCATGTTCCATTCGTCTTCTGAGTCTTCTGGGATTGGTTGCAATTCGCCTTCTGTTCCATCTTCGTTTTCGATGAATGAGTAAGCTTGGATTTCAACTTGTCCGTCTTCGTCTTCTTCTGCGTTAACTGGTACTAGAAGAACATAGTTTTTACCAAATTCTTCTTTTCCATCAATTGTCAAAAGGATTTCAAACAAGGTTTCATTTCCTTGCTCATCTACTAGTGTGATTAGTTCACGTTCTTCGTGGTCGTGGTTATGATCGTGTGACATATCCTCTCCTTTATATTAAAATTTTCTATCTAAATAATTTTGTAAAATCAGCTGAGCTGCTAACTTATCAATGACTTTCTTGCGCTTATTGCGACTGATATCTGCTTGTTCAATCAACATACGCTCAGCAGCCACTGTTGTCAAGCGTTCATCCTGATAGTCTACTGGTAAACCAAAAAACTCTTCTAGCTTTGCTCCGTAGGCTTGACTAGCTTCTACGCGCGGTCCGCTTGTATTGTTCATGTTTTTAGGCAGGCCCACTACAAATCGTTCCACCTTGTAAGTATCAACCAGCTCCTTAACGCGGTCAAAACCAAATTGGCCTTGCTCCTCATTGATTTGGATGATTTCAAGCCCTTGAGCTGTAAAACCGAGCGGATCGCTAATGGCCACCCCTACCGTTTTTGAACCGACGTCCAATCCCATAATTCTCATAGGTTACAGATCGACTCCTTGTCCTTTAAGGTAGTAGCGAACCAATTCCTCAACGATTTCATCACGCTCATACTTACGGATTTGATTTCGTGCATTATTATAACGAGGAACGTAGGCAGGGTCTCCACTCAATACGTAACCTACGATTTGGTTAATTGGGTTGTAGCCCTTATCGTTCAACGAAGCATAAACATCTGTCAAAGTTTCGGTAATTTCTTTTTTATTGGAATCGTCCAATTTAAAACGTACGGTTTCTTCAGTAAATCCCATTCTAACACCCTCTTTCCTTAGAATAGTACCATTATAGCATAATTCCTTACCTTCTACAATTCAGGCAGTTTATTTATTTGGATTTTCTATTGTTCTGTCGCACCATTTGCCAATCTGTCTGAAATATATTTGCTTGGTTCATTCTTCAAAAGATTTTCTAAGCCAATATTCTTCAAATATTCTAACTGAGAAGCCTTCTTGACATCCAAAACTTGAAAATCAAAACCAGTCGTTGTTTGAAGTTCTGTTGCACTCAATAGTTTTGTTTCAAGCTTAAATCCTGCTAATTTACGAGCTTCTATGATGGAGTCGTCTTTCTCTTCCGCCTCGAGAAGAGCTTTTTGAGTTTCCTCCACTCCATGTTGGTCAATGTAGGTCTTCAGCTCATCTGAGACTGGACGCTTTTGTTGGATAGTTAGACTCAAAAAAATCTTGTCTTTGTAAGTAATGGTTTGGATCTGCTGGCTACCATCATCTGACTTGGGCAAGACCAAAGTCTTGGTTACAACTGTATTCTTCTCAGCATTTTCAATAACTGGCAATGCCGACTGAAGCGTATCTTTTTCTGTTTTTGTAGCTGGTCCAGTTTCTTTTTTCTGTCCGCAACCAACCAGGACAAAAAGGAAAGCTAGACTAACAAGAACTATTTTTTTCATTTCTTTCTTCTTTCTTTTTGAAATTAAAATAGAATAAGACTGGGAATTGCTCCCAGCCTTGATGTTTATAGAGCTGCACGCAAACGTGCTTCTGCATTTTCTACATTACGGACAGAGCGTGGTAGGAAGGCACGAATATCGTCTTCCTTATAGCCAACTTGCAGGCGTTTTTCATCTACAAGGATTGGGCTCTTTAAAATTCTAGGTGTTTCCATAATCAGATTGAGGACTTCGTTAACACTCAAATCTTCAATATCCACTCCAAGGGCTTTGGCATAGCGATTTTTAGATGAGACGATACTGGCTATTCCGTTATCTGTTTTGGTTAGAATATCCAGTAATTCTTCTCGCGTAATTCCTTCTTTACCAAGGTTTTGTTCTTTATAACTTAACTGGTGGGCATTAAGCCAGGTTTTTGCTTTTTTACAGCTAGTACAACTTGAGACTGTATAAATTTTAATCATGTACCTACCCCTTTCGCTACATGTTACTATCAGTTTAGTCTATTATACCATAAAAAACATCCGACTTGCGACCTATTTTTAATTTTTTTTGACTTTTTTCGTCATTTTCGTACTTTTTTCTTGACAAACAACTAAATGACTATCAACTCTTTTGGAGCTAGGGTCAATAATTCACAACCTGTCTCTGTAATCAGGATATCATCCTCGATACGAACGCCATATTTGCCTTCGATATAGATACCTGGTTCATCGGTCAAGGCCATACCTGCCTTAATAGTTTCTGTAGAAGTTTGGCTAAAGTAAGGCTCTTCATGGATATCCAGTCCAATACCGTGTCCGATACCGTGGGTAAAGTAGTCACCATAGCCTGCCTCGATGATAATATCACGAGGAATTTTGTCAAAGTCACGGAAACCTAAGCCAGCCTTAGCCTGTTCAATCAAGGCTTGGTTAGCTTTTAGAACTGTATTGTAAATCTCTGCTTGCTCGTCGCTGACATGCCCCAGATAGATAGTCCGTGTCATATCACTGACACAGTGGTCATAGAGACAGCCGAAGTCCATGGTAATAGCTTCTCCTAGCTCCACTGGTTTGTGCATAGGATGGGCATGGGGTTTGGAAGAGTTGATACCGCTAGCTAGGATAGTGTCAAAAGACAAGCCAGATGCTCCCAACTCACGCATACGGAAGTCAAGGAAGTTGGCTATTTCAATCTCTGTCTTTCCTGGTTTGATAAAGTCAAGCGCATCGCGGAAAGCTTGGTCTGAGATAGAACAAGCCTTACGAATAGCTGCAATCTCCGCTTCATCCTTAATCATTCGAAGACCTTCGACAAACTGAGTTTGTGGAAGCAAGTCAATTCCTTCAAAGGCGGCCTGCATACGGTGGTAATAAGAAACTGAAATCTCATCTTCAAAACCGATTCGAGACAAGCCCATGTCCTTAACAATGCCTGCAATGACAGCCAATTCATCACGGTCAGCCACAATCTCAAAACCACTGGTTTCTTGCTTGGCTGCAATGATATAGCGAGAGTCTGTCACCAAGACCTGACGGTCACGGCTGATAAAGACTGTTCCGTTTGAGCCCCAAAAACCAGTCAGGTAATAGACGTTTTTAAGGTTATTGATGATGATACCATCTAGTTCTTTTTCTTGCATTTTAGCTAGAAATGCTTGTACACGTTTATTCATGATGTAACTTTCCTTTCAAATAATGTCCTGTGTAGCTGGCTTCCTTGGCCGCTACTTCTTCTGGAGTTCCTGTTGCGATGATGGTTCCACCGCCGACACCGCCTTCAGGACCCAAGTCAATAATATGGTCTGCTGTCTTGATGACATCCAGATTGTGCTCAATAACAAGGACTGTATTACCGTCGTCTACAAAGCGAGCTAAAACCTTAAGCAAGCGAGCAATATCCTCGGTATGAAGACCTGTCGTCGGCTCATCCAGAATATAGAAAGATTTTCCTGTCGATCGTTTGTGAAGTTCACTAGCCAACTTCATACGCTGGGCTTCTCCTCCAGAAAGGGTGGTAGCTGGTTGCCCTAGCGTCACATATCCCAGTCCCACATCCTTGATGGTCTGAAGTTTGCGCTGAATCTTTGGAATGTGTTGGAAGAATTCTACCGCATCGTTGACGGTCATATCCAAGACCTGCGAGATATTTTTTTCCTTGTAGTGGACTTCTAGGGTTTCACTGTTGTAACGGGTTCCGTGGCAAACTTCACAAGCCACATAAACATCTGGCAAGAAGTGCATCTCAATCTTGATGATCCCATCGCCTGAACAGGCTTCACAGCGACCACCCTTGACGTTGAAACTGAAACGGCCCTTCTTGTAGCCTCGAATCTTGGCTTCGTTTGTCTGGGCAAAAAGGTCACGTATATCGTCAAAAACTCCTGTATAGGTAGCAGGGTTAGACCTTGGCGTTCGTCCGATAGGGCTCTGGTCAATGTCAATCAATCGGTCTACATGCTCAATCCCTGTAATAGTCTTAAATTTACCAGGCTTGTCTGAATTACGGTTGAGCTTCTGGGCAATGGCTTTTTTGAGGATGCTGTTGATCAAGGTAGACTTGCCTGAGCCCGACACCCCTGTCACTGCGATGAATTTTCCTAGTGGGAAGCGAGCAGTAACATTTTGCAAGTTGTTCTCACGCGCTCCTGTCACCTCGATAAAACGACCATTTCCGAAACGGCGCTCTTCTGGTACTGGAATGGCACGTTTACCTGACAAGTACTGGCCTGTGATAGACTTACTGTTACGAGCTACCTGCTTGGGCGTACCTGCAGCAACAATCTCTCCACCAAAAACACCGGCACCGGGACCAACGTCAATCAGATAATCAGCCTCACGCATGGTATCTTCGTCGTGTTCCACCACGATGAGAGTATTGCCCAAGTCACGCATCTTTTTGAGACTAGCAATCAGACGGTCATTATCCCTCTGGTGGAGACCGATTGACGGCTCATCCAATATATAGAGGACGCCTGATAGGTTAGAACCAATCTGGGTTGCCAAGCGAATACGCTGGCTTTCCCCACCTGAAAGAGTTCCTGCTGAACGTGACAGGGTTAGATAGTTAAGACCCACGTTATTAAGGAAGGTCAAACGATCCTTGATTTCCTTGAGAATGGGACGAGCAATGATGGCTTCATTTTCAGATAGAGTCAACTGGCTTACCAAGTCCAAGTGGTCTGCGATAGACAGATCTGAAATTTCTCCGATATGTGGTCCTTGCTGGCCACCAACACGGACAGACAAGGCCTGGTCATTGAGACGGTAACCACGACAAGTTCCGCAGGTCAACTCATTCATGTAAAGGCGCATCTGAGTGCGAGTGTAATCGCTGTTTGTCTCGTGATAGCGACGCTTGATATTATTAACAACTCCCTCAAAAGGAATGTCAATATCGCGCACACCGCCAAATTCATTTTCATAGTGGAAATGGAATTCCTTGCCACCTGACCCATAGAGAATCAAGTTCTTATCTTCTTCTGACAAGTCCTCAAAAGGCTTATCCATATCCACTACAAAAGCTGTCATAGCCTGCTCTAGCATGTTTGGATAGTAGTTGGATGAGATAGGATTCCAAGGTGCTAGCGCCCCCTCACGTAAGGTTTTGCTGGCATCTGGCACCACCAAATCAGTATCCACCTCCAGCTTGATACCCAAACCATCACACTCACTACAAGAACCAAAAGGAGCATTGAATGAGAAGAGACGTGGCTCTAACTCTGGAACAGTAAAGCCACAAACTGGACAGGCATAATGCTCAGAGAAGAGCAACTCCGAATCGTCCATAGTGTCGATAATGACATAGCCTTCTGTAATACGAAGGGCAGCCTCAATGGAATCAAAGAGACGACTACGGATACCCTCCTTGATAACGATACGGTCAACCACGACATCAATATTGTGTTGCTTGCTCTTAGACAAGTCTGGCACTTCGGTCACATCATAGACTTCCCCATCCACACGGACACGGACATAACCGTCTTTCTGAACTTTCTCTATAACACTCTTATGTTGGCCTTTTTTCTTGCGGATGACTGGGGCTAAGATTTGCAGGCGCTGGCGTTCTGGCAACTCTAAGACCTTATCCACGATTTGCTCCACAGAAGAAGCTTTAATAGCTCCATGACCGTTGATACAGTAAGGCGTCCCCACACGTGCGTAGAGGAGACGCAGATAGTCATTGATTTCAGTCGTGGTCCCCACCGTCGAGCGAGGGTTTTTGCTAGTCGTTTTCTGATCGATGGAAATAGCTGGGCTGAGGCCATCAATGGCATCTACATCAGGCTTCTCCATATTTCCCAAAAACTGGCGAGCGTAGGCTGACAAACTCTCCACATAGCGACGTTGTCCCTCTGCATAAAGGGTGTCAAAGGCCAGACTGGATTTCCCTGAACCTGACAAACCAGTCACTACAACCAGCTTGTCCCGCGGAATCTCCACATCAATATTTTTTAAATTATGGGCACGCGCCCCATGAATGACAATTTTATCTTGCATCTTTGTTCTTTCTAGTCCATTATTGCTTACCATTATACCAAAAAAAGTGAGATTCTATTACCCAAAAGGCTGAATTTGTAGTATAATAAAAAACTTCTTATTTTATGTTTCCTTAGGGCTTCCTAACCCTTATATCACGCGCTTTTTAATAAAAATTACTAACATTACTTTTTACTACTTGCTCCCCCAAAGTACGCAAAAAGGGGAGCAAAAAAGCCCCACAAAAGGGCTAAGATTTGACGAGTTCAGCAGGCAAGAAACTAGCACGGTCAAACGTGCTTTTTTTATTGCTGGTTGCTGATAGGTATATTATACCATGAAGCGCGTGGTTTATAAGATTATGACCTCACAAAAGCCCCTAGATTTGTTTCTAAGGGCTTCTAGTTTATCCGTGGTGTTTTAGTTGTCCAGTACGAAACCAAGCGAAATAGGGGGCGAATATGAAGCCTCAGCCTACATTTGCCAACATTTACGCTTCTAATTCTTGTAGTAAGGTTAAATCTAAATCATCAAGGTCAACATCTATTTCAAAATCTATGTTTAAATCTATGTTTAAATCTATGTCTATATCCATGTTTAAATCTATCTCCATATCCTCTAATTGGATATTCTCCAAATCAATCAAAAAATCTTCAATCATGTCATTCCCCCTCACTTAAATCTCAACATTTCTCAACAAAACACCACAAACGCCTACCTATATACTTCTAGTTCTCCGTTCTGGTGGATTCTCGCAAAGTTTAAGACGGCCATCTGTTTGTATCGGTGGTAGCTAGTGGAGCTAGTACCTGCCATCTCTACGCATTCACTCATTGTTTTCTTCCTCATGTAGCAATAATGGATAATAAAGTATTTTCTGGCTCGTTTGTTCTCTATACTGTTGATGTCTTGGGCGAATATCTCCAATCCCTCACGGATTGCTTTTTCATGCTCACCGCTCAAATTCCACTGATCAGGTAAGATAAGTTCCCAAGCCTCTTCATCTATCGTAACTTGGTTTTCACTTCCTGCCATCCTCTGGAATCGTAGAAAGTAAGTCATCCGCTTTCTGACGTTCATCATCGTTTTAAACTTATCCAGCTCCATTAGTTCGCTCCTTTGTGGTATAATTAGTCTAAAGAGAAGTGAGGTAGAGATGATAGTGTCGCTACGCAACTTCATAGTATGAGATGACGGGACAGGCACACCGTCCACTACTCTTTAGCGCTTAGATTGTTCTAGGCGTTTTTTTGTGCTCACCTATTACCCCACATTTGCTAAGTGTTCTATGGCTTTTTGCCTTACTCGATATACCGAGGCTGTAGATACACCTATTTCCTCAGCAACTTGCCAAGCGTCAAGAATATTCAAGTAGAACAGCCTGAGAACAGAACGCTCAAGCGGATTGGCCAGCTTATCGATCAGCCTAGATATTTCCATTCTCTCTTCAGTAAGTCGCTCAATTCTCTGTAAAGTGTCCTCTTTTAGTTTTAGAACGCTTATAAGGTTATTCTCTGCTGTATTTACCCTGCTTGTTTGTACTCTAGTAGTGCTCAGTTCTTGCTTTTTGATAATACCACTTTCTAAAGCTGCAAGCTCCAAATATAAGCCTTCTATTTCTTTATTGATCCACTTAACGCCCTCTAGTTTTTCTTTTACCTGCTCTGGTGTCATGCCTTGGTCTCCTGTGTGATATAATATTATTGAGATTATAGCTGAGGCGGAGCGCCTTGGCTTTTTTCGTTTTCTCTATGTTCGCTCTTAGTTCAAGCCTATTCTCCATTCCATTTGATAGGCAATTAAGGGACGTTTTTATCTCTCTTATCTCCTTGTCATTCTGCAAGCAATTAAGAAGGCTTATTGTCGTCCTTATCTGCCTATCATTCTGCAAGGAGTAGATCCGAAATAAGAGGGCTAAAAACTTCGCTTATCTGCTTGTCATTTCTCAGGGAGTTAAGGAGGGTTTTTATTGCTCTTATCTGCTTGATAAATGATAGGGGGATATAGCCACTTTCTCGGCGTTCGCTCGGAGTTCAAGTATATACACCCTTACCATTCCTCTGGTTCGCTAAACATACTTTCAGGCAAGCCACAAACTAATACAAGATACTGACACGCGCTATAATCTACCCAAAGCGCTCCATCTTCAGAATGGTTAAAATACTTGTCTGGTAGTGTTCCAAGATATGCACCATTTTTATATATAGATACCCCACCTTCTCGGCTTGGTAACAGTCCAGTATATCCTCTGCGTAGTCCATGCTTCAAAGCGTTGCTATTGCCATATTTGGGCTTTCTATTGCCCTTGTTGCCTTTTGCTACTTGATTGCCCGGCAAAAACCTCCCTTGGCTATCGCGCTCCATATTTCCCCCTTATACGGTGTTCGTTTGGTAAATTACACACTACTTCATATTGTCTCACAATCTCGAACCATTCAGCCAAAATCTATCCCCTTTTTTAGTATACTTCAAAAACTTCTTATAGTGCTTATGATACCTGTCACGCTTCATATACTTTGGTCTTTCAGGGAAACTATCAAACATATATCCACCACGTCTAGGACTCCACCCTGGTTCTACCTTTCTAGCTTCCCTAAGCGCAAGCTCCCAGTAATATTGGCAATCCGTTTTACTGCGGTTCAGAGTGCTCTTGTGGATATCTAGACAAGTACCGCAACTAAAATATAAATACCGTTTATAAAGCAACCTGCACCGTCTACCACAATCAGGGCAAAGAAAGAAATAGCGATTACCTCCCTTAGTTCCTGCCATTCTGTCTAATTCAAATGACTCTCCACCAAAATCAATCATTAAATTATCCAAATCAATCTCTAAACGTTGACCGTCCAACTCAGCTATACCCTTAGATATTCCTCTCAGCTTCATTGGTTTAGTGATTGTTTCTATTGCTAACCGCTTCATTATTTCCCCCTATATGGAAAAACCCAAAACTATTGACTTGATAGCAAAAAGGGGATTGCTCCCCTGTGTTCTACTTCAAATGCTCTGTATAACCAGCAAGGCCTTTATATTCGCCCTCTACGTCCAACTTTTGGAGTAGGCTAATACTTTCATCGCCTAGCTTTTCCAGCGTACCAAAAGCAGTCATAGAGTCCATAGGAATAGGCTTATCAGAAAGCAAGCGATCAGCATAGTCTAATAGTTCCAGCTCGTAGTTTGTGACCTTATTCAGTAAACTTTCAAAGTCCTCTGACTCTTTGAGTTGAAGCACGCGCTCCCGTTTGTAACGTTCCTCAAATGCTTCATCGTCCACTGGTTGGTTGTAGTAGTCTTTAAAACTGTCACAAATACGCTTGAAGGTCTTGTTTAGTTTCTTATCCTCCACATACTCAGCGACAAGCGTCCCTTTATCCTTGTGAGTTATTGAAATAGATGGTACTTCATAAGTCCCAGTCATATATCCCAGTAGCGCGTGACCTGCTACCATAGCAGTATCTAGGTCTTTAAATTCGTAAGTGAAAGTAAATGTTTTGGCTTTATCTGAAAATGTTTTTAATGTCATGTTGTTTTTCCTCTTTCTGTTTTAAGGGTGTCACTAGTAGTTACACCATTGCAAGGGGGTCGGTACTATCTACCCCATTTTGTTATCTGTACAATACCAATACGACAGCCACCGAAGCGAACGGTTCACTGGTGGTATTACCAGAGATTTTAATATCCACCACTTCAACAGTCGCCATGAAGTCGTTGACCTCTTTCTCAAAATCTTCTTTGTTCCAATATCGTTCAGTATACTTAAAAAGTTGTAATGTCATGTTGTTTTTCTTTCAATCTTTTAATTGAGTATCGCTTATCCTTGATAGTAAATGACTTGAAAAAATTACCCTCTAGGCCTGTTCTAACACGGCTGGCCACTCTGTCACTATACATACTAGTAATTTCTGAGTTACTCAAATTTGTAGTAATAATAGTCTTGTCTCGATTACTGAGAATATCAAAAATAAACTCTTCTTCCCAGAATGATTTACCTTTACTACTAGCGTTGTCCGATTTTATACCTAAATCATCAAGTACCAGGTAATCAACCTCTTTTAGCATTCTTGAGTAGTACCCCTCTAGACTAGTAGGAGAGTTAAAGCTCTCTCTAACTCGTCTAAGGATTTCTGTTAGATTGACAAATAACACGCTTTTAGGCTCTCCTTTGGCCTTGTAGCCCTCGTTTATAGCTTTAGCAATAGCTACGCTCAAATGGCTTTTCCCTATGCCTGTAGATCCTGTAAAAAGGGTATTCCCTGTCACACCGTCCAGGTATTTATCTACCTGCTCCCTAGCAAATGCTAATAGTTGCTTTTCCTCGGCTGTTTCAGCTATGAAATTCTCAAAGCTAGCCTCTTTAAGCTCTCTAGGGATTGTACTATCTCGCATAAGTACATTATAGGTCTTTAGGTAGATCTCAGCATTCAAGCTATTATCTACTCCTTCCCTATCCTGTCTCTCTATTAGTTCCTTTGTGCATTCAGGACAAAACTCTTGTATACTTCGTTCCTTACTGCCTCTTATCGGTGTGGATATTTTCCAATAATTGACTTTGTGTATTTCACACACTTTGTCGCTAATTTTCCTGTTGTTATATTGCTCAAAATTATTTTCCATGGCTCCACCTCCTAGAATGGGTTTTCTTCTGTTCGTGTTTTAAGCCATTCCTCACGGTTAACAGGCTCCGCTTGCTTAGGAGATTGTTTCCTAGCTTCACGCACTGCAAAGCTATTTCTAACAAGTTCAACCGTCAATAAGTTGTCCTGTTTCCAACGGTTAAGAATTGCCTTGATATATGCAAAGTTAGCTTTTCCCTGACTGACAGCCTCTTTTAACGCCTCATGAATAAGCTCGGGGCTAAAATCTTCTAGCATATACTGCAAGTCTTGAATCTGTAACGGTGATAATGCTTTACCTATCTCAGCTTCAAAAGATTTATAGATATTTATAAAGTCTTGATTGAGGGTAGAGGGTGTGGGTGATTGTTCTTTATCTACTTCTACCTCTAACTCTTTCTCTATCTCTATCTCTATCTCTGTCTTACATGTAGTTAACAATGTAAGATTGTCAGATGACATTGTAAGATTTTCCTTTTGTTCTCGTTGCTGTTTCCGATATTCTCGCATGTATGCTGCTTGGTTGGTTTCCTGCTGTACCAAGGCTTTTGCCTGCGGTAGTTCTGCGTTTTTATCTTCATCAACTTGTATTAGACCACACTTAGTAAAGTATGCCATGGTCATATCTATATCATCTTCCGATACGTCTAATTTTAGGGCTAACTCTTCCTTGAGATTGTCAAAGTAACCCTCATAGTATAAAATACAGTCACTTTCTAAGCTCTCTAGCATGAGCCTAATATAAATCACCGTCATAGTGTACCCACCAGGTACCGTTTTTAGTCTCTTGATAAAAATATTATCAAAAAATTTCTTATCAATTTTTAGCCAAAAATATATTTTAGTTTTTGCCATTCTCCACCCCCAGAAACTTCCAGATGTCCGTAACTTTGTAATAGATTTTCCTAGTATCTTCTAGTGGGGGCTGGTATCGTCTTAGCCCTGCTTTTTCCCACTTTTGGAGCGTCAAATATTTTATATCTAACTCGTCCATGACTTCCTGAGCTGATATTAAGCCTGTCAGTCGTGGTTTGAGTCTGTCACGCGCTTCAAGGTATCTTTCCACTACCTCCAGAATGCCATGCGCTAAGTCTTGCTCACTTTCTCGGCTTAGGCTAAACATATCCGCCCACCTCCTTCAAGGTTTCTTTGTAGCTTTCTAGGTCGCTGTTCATCAACACTGCTAGTCGCTTGCTCTCCTCCTGTACTTGGTTGTAAAATGCCTTAGCGCCATCTAGTAGTTCGCCTTTATTCGCTGGGATAAAGTACCCACTAAAAATACCACATCTAACCCCCACAATAGGGATGTTATGCTTGACTACTAGGCGCTTGATGATGTCACGTACTGTTCTTTCTGTTAGCTTAGTTATAAGGCTGATTTCTGCCCCTGTTATGGAGTTCTCAGCCCCTACCTTGATTAGTCTTAATACTCGTTTGTCATTCTCTGATAGACTCATTCTGTTCCTCCTCTCCTTTGCTTTTATTCAAAAAGGTTATTTGTCCGCTCGCTACCCCTTGCAAAATATCTTTTTGAGTTTCTATGATTGTATCCAAGGTTTTCAAAATAGCTGTCTTACTCTCTAAATCCAGCGTTTGTTTTGTCAACAAGCCCATAGTTACAGCTAACTTTGTTGCATTGTCCATACACGTAGCTAGAAAAATATCTTTAGTAAAATAAGGTTCATCTGGTATTTTTTCACTATCAAGGTATATCTTCACTGTGTAACTCATTTCATTCCTCCGTAAACTCTTACCCCTGCAAGCTGGATATATCGCCCATAATCACGGTTTAAATCCTCGCTAGGTGTTTCTATCGTCTGTTGGTTTTCTCGCTCAAATTGGGCGCTTTTTTTGCGGTCTCGGTGGTTTAGATAGACCAGTAAGCCAATCAGTACCACCATAAAGACAACCGCTTGTGTATTGCTTAAATCAAGTTCATTCATTGCTCTTCTCTCCATTCCTTAGCCATTCTATAAAGTAAGCTATCATCTTCATTTTCCAATCTTGCCAAGTCTTGCTTTATCAACTCCAGCACATACTCACTAACTGCCATGTAAGTTGCTTTATGGTTTATAGTTTTCATGGTCTTATATAAGGCTTGTTCTAATACTGTGTATCTGGTATTTAAAAACCGTCCTACTCTTTGGAAATGTTTCCCAATAGATATATTAAAATCAACACCATCCAACCGATAAAGCAAGTTATGAATGTTCGCTCTGATAAGTTCGTCATGGCTTTCTGTTACTTTTTTCCAGTTGGATGCTTCACTATTGGTTGATACCACTAAAAGATCTATCTCTCTTAAAATCCCCTTGTATTTTTCATCTATTTCATGATAGGTTTCGCTTCCATCTAGGGCATAGCTTTTACGGATTCGTTCCAATTCCTCAGCATGACGATATAAACCAGTTCCGTATAAGTCCTCAATCTCCAGTGTTATATTATCTATTTTCATCTTTCTCTTGCTCCAATTCTCTTTGGTACATCCCGATAGCCTCGTTTAGACTTTCTCTTGTTTTTATAAGACAATCATAAGCGAGATTAAAAATGGCGCTCTGTGTGTCGTATTCCAAGGTTAAAAGCATAGTCTTCTCTTTGGTGCTTATATTTTTATTGAAAAAGTGAAAAGTAGCGTCCAAGGCGTTTTCAGCGGTGTTAAGTCCTAAAGTTAAGTTATCTAGTTCATCTAAAATATTTCTCAAATCTTCTTTTGTCATTGTTTTTTCCTCCGTTGGCCTTTTAATTGTCGTTTACTATCCAGGATATCCTCACACTCAAGATTGCCGTCGGAGAGTGTGGGGATTTTTGAGTTGTTTCTTATAACGTTAATCCTCACGCTCTGAGTAGCCAAATTGAAAGCGTGAGAAAGTACCAGTTTTAAGAGTTGGCGCTCTCCGTATGGTCAAATTGCCCTAAATATGCTATAATCTAGGTATAAATCTTTACTAAAACCTCTTTGATAATAGCTTGCCTGCTTTTTGTTAAATTCGTTTTAGTGTTAGTGTGAAAGGCTTTGCTGATTGGTCTCGGTAAGCCTTTTTTGTTGCTCTCACGCGCTTCTTTGGCGTGTTTTTTTATTTCTGAATGCCATAGCTTTGATTTCCTGATAACTCATATTCAAGCCAATCATGGCTATTACCATATCCTCAAATGCCTGGTATTGCTCTAGCTCGTCACTGGTCAAGCTATCGATGCCATTATAGCCCCCACGTTCTTCCCTTAACTGCTTAGCGTTCCTGTCAGTTACTGCTTTCAGTAGCAAGTTGTTCATGGTGCTGTGTGCATGTTTGGGTGCATTCCTCCAAGTCTCTATACTGTCATGCAGTGTTTTTCTTTTTGGCTTTTCTAGCGCCCTCTGCATACGAAACTTAGAAAGTTCCTCACGCATTTCAAAGAATGCTTTGACTAGGTTCATCTTAAAACGCCTTACTGGTTCGGTGTTCTTTAAGTAAGTGATCAGCAAAGTAGCTTGTTGTTCATTTAAGCGATAGATTTTCATTGGTCGCCCTCGCCCATCTAATTTACGGATTTCAAATCCGATTATTCCGTAGCTTTCAAAATCCTCTTGATGATTTCTTATTAAGCTTTGTACTGTATCGTGTTTAACCTCAGCGCATTCAGCAATGATCTCGCTTGTAGTATACGGCTCTTTCTTGCCGTCCATGTAAACAATGTTCATGGTGTCCCTCCTAATCTTCAACGGTAAGTAGTTCGTCAATGGTAACGCCTAGATACTCGGCTACCTTTTGCAAGGTTTCAATATCTGGGCGCTTTGTGCGTTCATAGTATAGTGATATGAGTGCGCTTTTTGATATGCCTGTTGCCTTGTGAACGTCACTAACTTTTTTACGTTGTTTTGCTAATATGACACGAAAATTATTGTTCATATCGTCAACCCCTCTCGTTATTATTCTATGCAATAATTATCGCATAGAATAATAATAACCAATAAAAAATAAATTGTCAACAAAAAAATTATTCTTTGCGATAATTTTTTATTGTGTATTTCAGAAGATAATTGTAAAATGTATCTAAGGAGGGATGGTTGTGATAAAAAATAATTTAGCAAATATCTTGAAGACAAAAGAAAAAACAGCTGCATGGCTATCAGTTAAAACTGGAATAACTCCAGCAGCCTTGTCTAAAATTGTTAATAACAGCAGTACAAAAATAGATTACATAACATTAAATAAAATTTGTTTGGCGCTAAAAATAGAACCAAAGGATTTTTTTGACTTTTTACCCTATGATTACGAAGTAGAAAGTATATACGATAATAAAGATATAAAAGTTTCTCTAAAATCATTTGAATTAGATGAAAAGCCTAACAGTTCTCAAATAGAGAGTTTGGATTTTTATCAGCATCAAGCAGATAATATAGATATTGAAGTTAGTTGTGATTTTGGGTTAGAAGTTAATTTTATGAATACCCCAATGGGAGATAATTTTAGTATCTGGTATATTTCAGCTTACTTTTATGATTTGGATTATAATTCATTTACTGTTAGCATAGATATTGATGATGATAGTATAGGCTTTCTAAAAAAATACATTGCACCATATGATAAGGGCGAATTATTTAAAATAATTAAGCGTGAAATAATTTCAAAAATTCAATCCAATTATTTCGATTGGTTCGAAAATCAATATGGAAAAGTTAGTAAAGAAGAATATGGATTTTTAAAATCATTAAATTGGTGGATTGGTGAAGGTACTCAGGATTACAAAGTGAATGATGAAGATATTCAAATAATGATTGATATTGAAAAGAAAGACTAACCCACGCGCCACAATGTTCAACAATCCTGAAGCGCGTGCTTTCTCGTGGTTCGCTCGTGCTTCAACTAAAAACCCCATTGTTGAGCATTTTGTTGATGTCAACAAATGTCAACTACTCACAATATTTTAGAA
The DNA here is from genome assembly GCF_013277255.1 of Streptococcus sp. 2154. Classification (NCBI taxonomy): domain Bacteria; kingdom Bacillati; phylum Bacillota; class Bacilli; order Lactobacillales; family Streptococcaceae; genus Streptococcus; species Streptococcus sp. 2154. The sequence goes on along the minus strand of NZ_VMMK01000018.1, from coordinate 45,201 downwards.
AGGATCTCATGAACGAATTACAATTCTTAATCTATACCGCTGATAACGATAGCGAGACAGCTAGTGTCATCATCAAAGGCGAAACTATCTGGACTAGTCAGAAAGAAATGGCTAGACTTTTTGACGTCGGTGTTCCTGCAATTAGTAAACACCTAAAAAATATCTTTGAAGAGGGCGAATTAGAAGAAAAAGCAACTATTTCCAAAATGGAAACAGTTCAAATAGAGGGTAGTCGTGAAGTTGTCCGCCAAGTTGATTTCTACAATCTTGATGCCATCATTTCAGTTGGTTACCGTGTCAATTCCCAAAAAGCTACGAGATTTAGACAGTGGGCTACTTCGGTACTTCGTGAGTACATGATAAAAGGGTTCGCCATGGATGACAACCGTCTGAAACAAGGCGAAAACTTGCTGGAAAAAGACTATTTCCGTGAGCTGTTGGAGCGCGTGCGCTCTATCCGGGCTAGTGAACGCCGTATATGGTTACAGATTACAGATATTTTTGCTGAAATCTCTATCGACTATGACCCACAAAGTACGTTGACTAAGCAATTCTATGCTGATGTACAGAATAAGTTTCATTATGCAATCACTGGCCAAACTGCTGCAGAAATTATCTACACGAAAGCTGACCACACAAAAGACAACATGGGACTTACAACATGGAAAAACTCCCCTAATGGCCGCATACTGCAAGCAGATACTCAAATAGCAAAGAATTACCTTTCAGAAACAGAAATCCGTTCCCTTGAAAGAGGAATATCTAGCTATTTTGATTACCTGGAAAGACAGATAGAACAGCGAAAAGCTCAGACAATGCAACAACTAGCCCAAAGTATTGGCCGCTTTTTGACTTTCCAAGAATACGATATTTTAGAAGGTCATGGGAAAATCACTTCCAAGGTTGCGAAAGATAAAGCAAAAGCAGAATACCAACTATTCAACAAAACTCAAAAGATAAACTCGGACTTTGAAAAAACTTTAAAACAGCTAACTGACGATAAAAAACTTTAAATACAAGCCTGTTTACTATAAACAAGCCCATATTAGCCCCATATCCGCCTTGTTTCCAACTCTGGTATTATTTACCGTCTGACTCTTTAAAATCGAATACAGGGCAAACTATGAAGCCCTAGCATGATATAAAACCTTTTTGATAATGGCTTGCCTGCTGATGTATTTTAGAAAGGTTTATCATCATGAAAATAACTGAAGTTATAAAAAAAGACGGTAGTAAAGTCTATCGTGCTAATGTATATCTAGGAGTTGACCAGGTAACAGGAAAGAAAGTAAAAACCAAAGTAACAGGTCGGACACAAAAGGAAGTTAAGCAGAAAGCCAATCAAGAAAAAATAGCTTTTCAAAAAGCAGGATCCACTAGACAAAAGGCTAGCACCATAAAAAACTATCAAGAATTAGCCAATCTCTGGTTAGAAAGTTATAAGAACACGGTTAAGCCAAACACTCAAGGCAATGTTAGAAAGCTAATTGATAATCATATATTGCCTATTTTTGGGGCTTACAAGCTCGATAAGCTCACTACTCCACTTATCCAGTCAATTATCAACGAACTTGCTGACAAGACTAATAGAGGGGAAAAAGGGGCTTTTCTACATTATGACAAGATACACGCTTTAAACAAACGTATCTTACAGTATGGCGTAACCATGCAGGCTATACCGTCCAATCCTGCGCGTGATGTGGTTTTACCTCGTAACACTCAGAAAGCAAAGCGGAAAAAAGTAAAGCACTTTGAAAATCAAGAACTAAAAAAGTTTCTTGGTTATCTCGATAATTTAGATAGCGATAGATATCGTTACTACTATGAGACAACGCTCTATAAGTTCCTATTGGCTACTGGTTGCCGTATCAATGAAGCTTTAGCTCTTTCCTGGTCTGATATAGATTTAGATAATGCCGTGGTACATGTTACCAAAACACTAAATCGTGATTTAGAAATTAATAGCCCAAAATCTAAGGCTAGTTATCGGGATATAGATATAGATCAAGCGACTGTTAGCATGCTAAAGCAGTACAAACTGCGCCAAACTAAAGAGGCCTGGAAGATAGGGCAACGTGAAAGCGTGGTATTTTCTGATTTCATTCATGAGTATCCTAGCAGTTCAAGACTTAAAAGAAGATTGCAAACACATTTTAAGCGTGCTGATGTTCCTAACATTGGATTTCACGGATTCCGTCACACTCACGCTAGTCTCTTGCTTAACTCTGGAATACCATACAAAGAACTCCAGTACCGCCTAGGTCATTCCACTTTATCAATGACCATGGATATATATAGCCACCTCTCAAAAGAGAACGCAAAAAAAGCAGTATCATTCTACGAAACTGCACTAAAAGCACTATAGGGGGAGCAAAAAGGGGAGCAAATTTAAAAATCAACATTTCAAGACAAAGTAAAAATCCAATAGTAACAGGATTTTTGTTAGATTTATTTTGAAAAAGGCCGATTTTGTAGTATAATAGTACGGTGTGAAAAAATCTGAAAAATGAGAAAGGATAAGGGATATGAAACAAGTTTTTCTCTCTACAACAACTGAATTTAAAGAGATCGATACGCTTGAACCGGGTACTTGGATCAATCTCGTCAATCCGACTCAAAATGAATCACTCGAAATCGCTAACGCCTTCGATATCGATATTGCCGACCTTCGAGCACCGCTCGATGCGGAAGAAATGTCTCGTATTACGATTGAAGACGAGTACACCCTGATTATCGTTGACGTGCCGGTCACAGAAGAAAGAAATAACCGCACCTACTACGTCACCATCCCGCTTGGTATTATCATCACCGAGGAAACCATTATCACTACGTGTTTGGAACCATTACCAGTCCTTGATGTCTTTATCAACCGTCGTTTGCGTAATTTCTATACCTTCATGCGTTCACGTTTTATCTTTCAAATTCTTTATCGCAATGCAGAGCTTTACCTAACAGCCCTTCGTTCAATCGACCGCAAGAGTGAACAAATCGAAAGTCAACTGCATCAATCAACTCGTAATGAAGAATTGATTGAGCTCATGGAATTGGAAAAAACTATCGTCTATTTCAAGGCCTCCCTCAAAACAAATGAGCGCGTGATTAAGAAATTGACCAGTTCAACCAGCAATATCAAGAAATACCTTGAGGACGAAGACCTGCTTGAAGACACCCTGATTGAAACCCAACAGGCCATCGAGATGGCAGATATTTATGGAAACGTCTTGCATTCTATGACAGAGACCTTTGCCTCTATCATTTCTAACAACCAGAACAACATCATGAAAACCTTGGCCCTTGTGACCATCGTCATGTCCATCCCAACCATGGTCTTTTCTGCCTACGGTATGAACTTTAAGGATAATGAAATCCCCCTAAACGGAGAGCCAAATGCCTTCTGGTTAATCGTCTTTATCGCCTTTGCTATGAGTGTCTCGCTCATTCTCTATCTCATCCATAAAAAATGGTTCTAAGAGGAGTTCCTATGTCTCAAATTGATCTACAAAAATTAACTAAGAAAAACCAAGAGTTTGTCCACATTGCTACCCAACAATTCATCAAAGATGGGAAAACAGACGCTGAAATCCAGACTATTTTTGAGGAAGTCATTCCCCAAATCCTTGAGGAGCAATCTAAAGGTACAACTGCCCGTTCCCTATACGGCGCACCAACTCATTGGGCTCATAGCTTCACTGTCAAAGAGCAGTACGAAAAAGAGCATCCAAAAGAAAATGATGATCCAAAACTGATGATTATGGACTCAGCTCTTTTCATCACTAGCCTCTTTGCCCTTGTCAGCGCCCTCACAACCTTCTTTGCGGCAGATCAAGCTTTCGGCTATGGATTGATTACTCTTCTATTAGTTGGACTGGTTGGTGGATTTGCCTTCTACTTGATGTACTACTTTGTTTACCAATACTATGGACCAGATATGGATCGCAGTCAACGTCCACCTTTCTGGAAATCTGTACTAGTTATCCTAGCTTCTATGTTCCTTTGGTTGCTTGTCTTCTTTGCAACAAGCTTCCTACCAGCTAGCCTTAACCCAGTACTGGATCCATTGCCACTAGCTATTATTGGAGCAGCCCTCCTAGCCCTTCGCTTCTATCTCAAGAAACGCTTGAATATCCGTAGTGCAAGTGCAGGACCAACACGCTATCAAGAATAAGAAAACGATAAAAGCAACTGCAGGTGCGGTTGCTTTTTCACTTACTTTTTTGATTTTAAAGTATTCTTCTGACATCCACATAGCTCTATCTAATCTTTTGTGATAAAATAGGCTCATACTCAATGAAAATCAAAGAGCAAACTAGGAAGCTAGCTGCAGGTTGCTCAAAGCACAGCTTTGAGGTTGCAGATAAAACTGACGTGGTTTGAAGAGATTTTCGAAGAGTATTAAAAGTATTCTTCTGAAATCCCACATAGCTTTCTCTTATATTTTGTGATAAAATAGGCTCAATCTATTTCTAGGAGGATGAGATATGGTTTCTACTATTGGTATTGTTAGTTTATCTAGTGGCATTATCGGAGAGGATTTTGTCAAACACGAAGTGGACTTGGGTATCCAACGTCTCAAGGATCTGGGACTCAATCCCATCTTTTTGCCCCATTCGTTAAAAGGATTAGACTTTATCAAGGACCATCCTGAAGCTCGTGCAGAGGATTTGATTCATGCCTTTTCTGATGATAGCATCGACATGATCCTATGTGCCATCGGTGGAGACGATACCTATCGCTTGCTACCTTATCTTTTTGAAAATGACCAACTCCAAAAGGTTATCAAGCAAAAAATTTTTCTTGGCTTCTCGGATACAACCATGAACCACCTCATGTTGCATAAATTAGGAATCAAGACTTTTTATGGTCAATCCTTTTTAGCAGACATTTGTGAATTAGACAAAGAAATGCTAGCCTATAGCCTTCACTACTTTAAAGAATTGATTGAGACGGGAAGAATTTCAGAAATCCGCCCTAGTGACGTTTGGTATGAGGAACGAACTGATTTTAGTCCCACGGCCCTGGGAACACCTCGTGTCAGTCATACAAATACAGGTTTTGACTTGTTGCAAGGAAGGGCCCAATTCGAGGGGAAAATCCTCGGTGGTTGCCTCGAATCCCTCTACGATATCTTTGACAACTCTCGATACGCAGATAGCACGGAGCTCTGCCAAAAATACAAACTTTTCCCTGACTTGTCAGACTGGGAAGGGAAAATCCTCTTGCTCGAAACAAGCGAAGAAAAGCCTAAGCCAGAAGACTTCAAAAAGATGTTGCTAACTTTAAAGGACACTGGCATATTCGCGGTCATCAATGGACTCTTGGTCGGAAAACCTATGGATGAAACTTTCCATGACGACTATAAAGAGGCACTATTGGATATCATTGACAACAATATCCCGATTGTCTATAATCTGAATGTCGGCCACGCAACTCCAAGAGCAATTGTACCCTTTGGGGTCCATGCTCATGTAGATGCACAGGAACAAGTCATTCGCTTTGACTATAACAAATAAAGCTGGGAAAAGTTTCTCAGCTTTTTTCTCGGTATCATTACTGGCATTTTCATCACATGTTACAGTGTATTGAAACTAGAATAGTACACCTCTACTTCTAAAACATTGTTAGAAATCGATTTGACTGTCCTGATTGATTTGTCCTGTTCTTATTTCATTTTACTATACTGATAGCTAAAATGATTAAGGAGAGGCTGTTGCTTAACATGTGAACAAGTAGGGGATAGTAGATATTCTCTTTTTCTTTCACATAAATAATAGAAAAGGCAAGGCCTCCACCTAAGTAACCAACTGAACCAATCCACTCTGATAGGGCCAAACTGTGCATATGAGTCAGAGCAAAAACAAGTCCTACCAGAATAATGCTTAGTAAACCTGGCAACCGTTCCTGCAAGTAATGCAATAAGACCTGACGGAAAAATAATTCTTCTACCAGAGGTCCAATGACACAAGCAAAAACAGCTATCAGTAGTGGTTGTTCTTGAAAGGTACTTTGAATATTAGACTGATTTAGACCTTGTCCATCTAGTCTCACAAACTGCTTCAACATCTCTGATACAAATTCAAAGACAACAGTCATCAGAATGAGAAAGAGCCATCCTGTTAAGACGCCAAAGAAGAATTTTCTTTTAGTCTTTCTAATCTCCTTCCATTGTTGGATCAATCTATCCTTGAACAAGAAGGAGCCATATAAAGCTAAAACTACATAAACAAGATAATTTGCAATGACAGATGGCATTAAAGAAGCCAGCAATTTAACGCCATCAAACACAAAGAGGACTGTATAGAGAATCGCAAAAATCAGAATTCCCTTATTTTTGTTAGACATCATTTAAGACCTTTCCACTCACAATCATTCTCGTGATCATCAACTAGCCCTGCAGCCTGTAGAAAAGACAATACGGCGACTGGGCCTGTGAACTTGAAGCCTCGTTTTTTGAGATCTTTGGCTAATTTCTCAGATAAGGGTGTTTTAGCTGGGGCTTGGCGATAATCAGGAACATCGTTAACGACAGTTTTCCCCTCAACAAAAGACCAAAGATAGGCATCAAAAGAGCCGTACTCTGCCTGTAACTGTAGAAAGGCTTGGGCGTTAGCGCGTGTAGCAAAAAGCTTGGCTCTATTTCGAATGATAGCTGGATTCTCCAGCATGGCTTCCAATTCAGTGTCAGTCATCTCTGCGACTGAGTGAATTTGATAGCTATGAAAGACTTCTCGGAAAGCTTGGCGTTTGTTGAGTACCGTTTCCCAAGACAGGCCTGCCTGATAGGTTTCCATACACAACAACTCAAACAACGCTTGGTCATCATGGAGGGGCTGGCCCCACTCCTCATCATGATAGGCGATGTAGAGTGGGTTGGTCATCTTGACCCACGAACAACGTTTTGTCATTCTCTGCTCCTATTTGACCAACATTTTAAGGGCCGACTTGATATAGTTCTCAGCTGTATCTGTCGTTCCTTCAAAGAATTTCTTGATTTTCTTGAGCTCTGTTGCCTTGTAGCCCAGAGCCAACATGGCTTCCATAGCTTCTTCCAATTCTTGGTTTTCAGCACTTGCTTGCACTGCGACCTTGGCAGGAAGGCCATCTCCTGCAACTACTACCTTGCCTTCCAAGTCCAGCACCATCTGCTGGGCTGTTTTCTTGCCAATTTTAGGGAACTTGGTCAAGTAGGTGATGTTCTTGGTTTCAATGGCTTGAACCAAGCCAGCATTGTCATCAGCAGCGATAATAGCAAGAGCTGATACAGGACCAATCCCAGAGACCGAAATCAGACTAAGAAAGAGCTTTTTCTCATCCTCTGAGCGAAATCCATAAAGCAAATGGGCGTCCTCACGCACAACCTGATGCACATAAATCTGAGCCTCCTGATTAACCTGACCTGAATAGGCATAAGGATTGGCCACATGCAGGATATAACCAATACCATTGGTTTCAAGAACAATGTATTTGGCAGTAATTTTGGTAATGATTCCTTTTAAATATGCGTACATAGTATTCCTTCTCTCTTATTTCGTTTATCTAGTATATCATATTTTCTTTATCCGAGGAGCGAGAATCGATTATCACAAATACAGTATATCAAAAACAATCGGTATTTATCTGTTGACATATTCAAAATTAAGTACTATAATCATCTGTAATTGAATAACTATCTTCAGGGCAGGGTGCAATTCCCTACCGGTGGTATAGCCCACGAGCCGAAAGGCATGATTTGGTGAAATTCCAAAGCCGACAGTATAGTCTGGATGAAAGAAGATAAAAGTATATTTGTGCTTTTTGCGTGCTCTGAAATGATTACTTGTCATTTCAGAGTATTTTTGTTAATCGCATAAGTTTTCTTTTGTATGCCTTGAGTAGTCCCCTATTCAAGGTATATTTTTTTTGGAGGTAGTGAGATGAGCGATTCAAAATATATGAAATTAGCAATAAAACTGGCACAAAAAGGGGCTGGTTACGTCAATCCCAATCCTATGGTCGGCGCAGTTATTGTAAAAGATAATCACATCATCGGACAAGGTTATCATGAGTTTTTTGGTGGCCCACATGCTGAGAGAAATGCTCTTAAAAACTGTAGAGAATCCCCTGTCGGAGCGACGCTTTATGTAACACTTGAACCCTGTTGTCACTTCGGGAAAACACCTCCCTGTATAGATGCTATAATCGATAGTGGTATTACAAGAGTAGTCATTGGAAGCCTAGACTGTAATCCTATTGTATCTGGAAAAGGAGTAAAGATACTTGAGGAAAATAATCTTCAAGTTACTGTTGGAATTTTAGAAAATGAGTGTCTTAACTTAATAAAAAGTTTTAGAAAGTATATTACCCAGCATGTACCCTATGTTTTTATGAAATATGCAATGTCAATGGATGGAAAAATAGCCACTAAAACAAATCAATCCAAATGGATTACTGAAGAAGAAGCAAGAAAGCATGTGCATCAGTTACGACACCATGTTAGTGCAATTATGGTGGGAGTCAATACTGTTATTCAAGACGATCCTTTGCTGACATGTAGATTGGAGGAAGGGAAAAATCCTATCCGTATCATATGCGATACACATTTACGAACTCCTCTTACCTCTAAAATCGTAAAAACAGCAAATGATATTAAAACTTACATTGCCACTTCCTCTGAAGACAAAAATAAAATGAAGCTATATCAAAATCATGGCTGTGAAATACTTTCCATAAAGAAAAAAGGCAATCATATAGACTTATCGAGTTTAATGCAACATCTAGGAAACATGCAGATTGATAGCCTAGTTCTAGAAGGGGGCAGTCTAATGAATTGGAGTGCTTTGGAACAACAAATTGTTGATGAGCTGAAAATATATATTGCACCAAAAATTTTTGGAGGCAGTGCCAAGTTTCCTGTCGGAGGTGAAGGCATTTCTTTGCCAAATGACGCTATTAGATTGAAACCTTATGCTTTTTCTCAAATAGGAAATGACTATCTCATAGAAAGTGAAGTGATTTATCCATGTTCACAGGAATAATTGAAGAAATCGGAAAAGTTGAAAGAATACAGAAAGACTCTCGTAATTGTAAACTATCAATTAAAGCCTCAAAAATATTAACGGATATCCATTTAGGCGATAGTATAGCAGTAAATGGTATCTGTCTTACAGTTACTCATTTCAATCATCAATCCTTTACAGTTGATGTAATGAATGAAACATGGAGTCGAACAGCTCTTACTCTATTAAAACATGGAAGTGAGGTGAATCTAGAAAGAGCCTTATCTGTCAACGGTCGACTTGGGGGTCACGTCGTTACAGGACACATTGATGGTACAGGAAAAATCTCGTCAATAAAAAAAGATGATAATGCTGTATGGTATCAAATCAACACACAAAAAGAAATTTTAGATTTAATAGTTGAAAAAGGATCTATTACAATTGACGGCATTAGTCTGACTGTCGCTAAAGTCTCCAAAGTAAACTTTTCAGTATCTGTTATCCCTCATACCTTGGAACAAACCATTCTTAAGAGTAAACAAGTCGGGAGTACAGTAAATCTTGAAAATGATATCTTAGGTAAATATGTGCAAAAACTGATGGATAACTCTCCAAAATCAGAAATATCTAAGGAACTATTATATCAAAATGGATTTTAGCAGAAAGGATAATCAGTCAATGGAATATCGAAAAATACAAGAAGCATTAGAAGCATTGCAGAAGGGACGACTTGTTCTTGTTATAGACGACAAGGATAGAGAAAATGAAGGAGACTTAATTTGTTCTGCACAAGCAGCTACAACAGAAAATGTTAATTTTATGGCTACTTATGCCAAAGGATTAATTTGTATGCCCATGAGCGAAAGTTTAGCTAATCAATTAATGCTTTCACCTATGGTTGAAAACAATACAGATAATCATAAGACTGCTTTTACAGTTTCAATTGATTATAAAGAAACGACCACAGGTATTTCTGCCGAGGAAAGAGGACTGACCGCACGTATGTGTGTAGCTGAAGATATAACACCCTCTGATTTTCGCAGGCCAGGACACATGTTTCCTTTAATTGCAAAAAAAGGTGGTGTTCTAGAAAGAAATGGACACACAGAAGCAACTGTTGATTTATTAAAATTAGCTGGACTAAAAGAGTGTGGCCTATGTTGTGAAATAATGAATCATGATGGCAAAATGATGAGAACAGATGATTTAATTCAGTTCTCGAAGAAACACAACATTCCACTAATTACCATCAAAGAATTACAAGAATATAGAAAAGTATATGATCAGCTGGTAGAACGAGTTTCAACTATCAATATGCCTACTAGATACGGTAATTTCAAAGCAATTAGCTATATAGATAAACTAAATGGGGAACATCATCTTGCTCTTATTATGGGAAACATAGAGGATGAAGCCAATGTATTATGTCGGGTCCACTCCGAATGTTTAACAGGGGATGTTTTAGGCTCTTTACGTTGCGATTGTGGACAGCAATTCGATAAAGCTATGAAAATGATTGTTGAGAATGGTTCGGGTGTCTTACTTTACTTGCGACAGGAGGGACGAGGAATTGGACTTATCAATAAATTAAAAGCCTATCATTTACAAGATCAAGGCATGGATACGCTTGATGCCAATCTTGCATTAGGCTTTGAAGGTGATTTAAGAGAATATCATATTGGAGCACAAATGCTTAAAGATCTGGGACTTCAGTCACTTCATTTACTGACAAATAATCCTGACAAGGTTGAACAGTTAGAAAAATATGGAATTACCATTTCCAGTAGAATATCAATCGAAATAGAAGCCAATCCTTACGATAGTTTTTATTTAGAAACAAAGAAAAATCGAATGGGTCACATTTTAAATATGGAGGAAAAATAAATGAACACTTATGAAGGTAATTTAGTAGCAAACAATATTAAAATAGGTATTGTTGTAGCGAGATTTAATGAATTTATAACTTCAAAATTATTATCTGGAGCACTAGATAATCTCAAAAGAGAGAATGTAAACGAGAAAGATATCGAGGTAGCCTGGGTTCCAGGAGCTTTTGAAATACCACTGATTGCATCAAAAATGGCAAAAAGTAAAAAATATGATGCAATTATCTGCTTGGGAGCTGTCATTAGAGGGAATACAAGTCATTATGATTATGTATGTAGCGAGGTATCTAAGGGAATCGCCCAAATCAGTTTAAATAGCGAAATTCCTGTTATGTTTGGTGTGCTAACGACAGATACAATTGAACAAGCCATAGAACGAGCTGGTACTAAAGCAGGAAATAAGGGTTCTGAGTGTGCACAAGGGGCTATTGAAATGGTCAACCTAATTCGTACATTAGACGCATAGAACAGACTCTACTTTTAGACGAATAAAGAAACTTGGCAAAATCGCAATTTAATACTCTGTGAAAATCATAGAGCAAACTAGGAAACCAGTCGCAGAGTGGTCAAACACAACTTCGATGTTACAGACAAAACTGGCAAAATTAGCTCAAAACACTGTTTTGAGATTACTGATAAAACTGACGTGGTTTAAAAAGAGTTTCGAAAAGAATTAGGAAAAAATGAAGTAAATATTTCTATGATAAAACGCATAAAATCAAGGTTTTTGAACACCTGATTTTATGCGTTTTTCTGATTTTGAAAATTTTTCCCAGACTTTTTTATACTTTTAATATTTCCCCAACTCACGGAGACTGGTGTGATTTTCCTGAATGCGTCGGAACATCTTTTCCATATCCGACTTGGTAAAATGCACCAAGACAGGACGTCCGTGAGGACAGTTATAGGGATTGTCACATTGAGAAAGCTGATAGAGGAGTTGTCTAGCTGAATGATCATCAATACGATGATTGGCCTTGATAGATCGCTTGCAAGACATCATGATAGCCAGCTCTGCTCGGTATTTCTTGATAGAAACTTCCTTGGTCAAAAGGAGCATGTCGCACATCTCATAGATGCCTGATTCAATCTCTTCTTCTGCCATCCAAATAGGATGTTCACGTAGAATAAATTGATTTTCTCCGTACTCTGCTAGAAAGACGCCCACTTCCTCTAAAAGTGCCATTCTTTCCTTGAGACGCAGGGCATCATCCGCAGGAAATTCAAAGATGTAAGGTACTAGGAGTTGCTGCTGGCTCTGGTCAACATTCCCAATACTTTCACGGTACTCCTCGTACTTGACCCGTTCCTGAGCCGCATGCTGGTCTATGATGTAGAGTCCATCTCGCCCTTGGGCAAAGAGATAGGTTCCATGCATTTGCCCGAAAAATTCCAACTCTGGGAAGCTGGATGCTTCTTCTCGCTCCAGTTTGTCATAAGCCTTATCGATGCTAGCAAGATCTAACTCTGGATGGTCTAGCTGGTCGTAGTTAGCAGGCTTTCTCTCTGCAAAATGCAGTTTTGCTGGCTTGGTCAATTGCTCCAAGGTTTCTTTGGCAAATAAAGTCAAATCCTGTCCTTCATCAGTCAATTCTACCTGATAATCGGCTACTTCAGCTTGACTAGGTCTTGTCGGCTCAGTTTTCTCATAGTAGAGCGTATTTTCTTTGAGTGGGAGAATAGTTTGCTCCACCTTCTCACGATTGCGCACGGTCGATTTGGCAAGATTTTCCAAGGCATCTGGAATCAAGGTTTGTTCCTTGAGACTATTTGCAATAGCTTCTGAGACCAGCGTCATCAGTTCTTTTTCCTTAGAAATCCGCACCTCTTGCTTGGTTGGATGCACATTGACATCCGCTAGATAAGGGTCGATATGAATGTGAATGACAGCCAGTGGAAAACGGCCTACCATGAGCTTACTACCATAGCCGTCAAGAATAGCACGATTGAGTAAAAAGTTCTTGATATAACGGCCATTGATGAAGAGACTGATATAGTTGCGGTTGGCTCTAGTTAACTCAGGCAAGGACACAAAACCTGAAATTTCGAAATCAAGGTCAGAATTCTCAATTTCAATCATCTTCTTGGCACTCGCCAAACCGTAAATCCCTGCAATAGCTTGACGCAGTTGACCAGTCCCTGCTGTCCGCGTCATTTCCTTGCCATCACTAATCAAGCTAAAAGAAATCTCAGGATGGGCCAAGCCCAGACGGTTGACGATATCAATGATATGAGACAACTCTGCTTGCTGGCTCTTCATATACTTGAGACGGGCAGGCGTGTTGAAAAAGAGATCCTCCACACAAACCTTGGTTCCCACAGGACTAGTCGCTGGGATGACTTCCTCAACTTCACCCCCACGCGCGACGAGCTTGGTTCCGTGACTTGCGCCCTCAACTGCTGTCAAAAGAGTTAAAACGCTGACGGACGCAATAGAAGGCAAGGCTTCACCACGAAAACCAAGCGTCCGAATCCGAAAGAGGTCTGCTTGATTTTTTATCTTACTAGTCGCATGACGACGCAGAGCCAGCTCCACCTCATCGTGGGCAATTCCATGACCATTATCTGTGATTTGGATTTTCTTGAGACCAGCTTCCTCAATCTCAATGATAATCTGACTAGAGCCCGCGTCAATGGCATTTTCTACCAACTCTTTGACCACACTGGCAGGACGTTCAATGACCTCTCCAGCCGCGATTTGGTTTGCCAGCACCTCTGGCAATTCAATAATATGAGACATCTTTCAGCCCCTTTCTGTATCTGTTTTCCTAGAAATTGATAGTGCTATTATACCATATTTCAGAAAGGACAGAAAAGCAAGCGCCACATAGGAGCCAAATTCCTCCACATAGACAAAGGCCCTTGCCATAGGCTGTAAAATAGTGTTTAATAAAGGTGTACAAGAAGTGATCACAATTTTGTATGAAAAACAAGGAGAGAAATTTATGAAAGTAGAACTACAGATTAGTGAAACTTACGAGGAGGAAAAATTGATTGTCCAAGCACCTCAAGAGACCGAAAAAGTCCAGAAAGTCATCGAGTTCGCAGAAAATCTGGATATAACAGAAAAAATCAAAGGGAAAATCGATAGTCAGGTCTATCTCGTTAAGATTGGCAAGATTCAACGCTTCTATATCGAAAATCGGAAGGTTCTAGCAGAAACAGCAAGTCAGACCTACAACATTGATTTACGGCTCTATCAGGTCCTTGAAATTCTGCCAAGCAATTTTATCCAAATTTCCCAATCAGAAATCGTCAATATCGACTCCATCTCTCATCTCAAGCTCACACCCAACGGTCTGGTAGAAATCTTTCTAAAAAACGAAAGCTTCACCTACTCTTCACGCCGTTATCTAAAAACCATCAAGGAGAAATTAGAACTATGAAAAAACAAGTATTTCACGATGCAGCTGCCGGTGTTCTTATCGGCCTCATCCTCTCCATCCTCTTTTCACTCATTTATGCACCAAATACCTACGCACCACTAAATCCCTACTCTCTCATCGGCCAAGTGATGGATCAGCATCAGGTTCACGGTGCCCTGGTCTTGCTCTACTGCACACTTATCTGGGCAGCCATCGGTATGCTCTTCAACTTTGGCAACCGCTTATTCAGCCGTGACTGGAGCATGCTTCGTGCCACTCTGACTCATTTCTTCCTTATGCTGGCTGGCTTTGTCCCACTAGCAACTCTTGCTGGTTGGTTCCCTTTCCACTGGATTTTCTACCTCCAGCTCATTATCGAGTTTGCGATTGTCTATCTCATCATCTGGGCTATTCTCTATAAAAGAGAGGCTAAAAAAGTAGATCACATCAATCAACTCTTGGAGCATAGAAAATAGGAACCTCATAATAAGCAAATCCGAGAAAGAAACTTCTCGGTTTTGCTTTATCCTGCTGCACCTTACTATCATAACAGTTATTTTCAGATCTTCTTTGTAAATTTTCTATCTTTTTTCAAAATATTCTTGCATTTTCCAAAAATTTTTTGTAGAATATAGATTACATATACAGATTATTCTGAAAATTCAAAAAGGAGTATTTATCATGTCGCAAGCTATTTCCTTAAATCAATCAACCTGGGCAAGCAAGCTAAAAGCAATGGGACCTGGAATCCTAATGGCAACTGCCGCTGTTGGAGGTTCCCACATTGTATCCTCAACTCAAGCTGGCGGTTCTTACGGTTGGTCTCTACTTCTCTTGGTCATCTTAGCCAATGTCTTTAAATATCCATTTTTCCGTTTTGGTGCTGAATACACAGCTGATACTGGAAAGACTTTGGTTGAAGGTTATGCCGAAAAAGGAAAACTCTATCTCTGGATTTTCTTTATCCTCAATGTCTTTTCGGCTATGGTCAACACGGCTGGTGTTGCCATTCTGTGCTCAGCTATCATCGCCAGTGCCTTCCCAATGATTGGACTTAGCATTACTCAGTGGTCCCTCATTCTCGTTGCAATCATTTGGGCTATGCTACTCTTTGGAGGCTACAAACTTTTAGACGGCATGGTCAAATGGATTATGTCTGCCTTAACCATTGCAACTGTTCTTGCAGTTATCATCGCAGCGGTCAAGCATCCAGAATACAGTTCTGATTTTGTCGAGAAGACACCTTGGCAAATGGCAGCTCTGCCCTTCATCGTCTCCCTCCTAGGATGGATGCCGGCTCCTATTGAAATTTCAGCTATCAATTCGCTTTGGTCAGCTGAAAAGAGAAAGACCGTCAACTTTAACACAGAAGATGCTCTGTTTGACTTTAACACTGGTTATATTGGAACAGCTATCCTAGCCGTCTTCTTTGTAGCACTGGGAGCACTGATTCAGTATCCTACAGGGCAGGCGGTTGAAGCTGCTTCAGTCAAATACATCTCTCAATTCGTGGGCATGTATGCCTCTGTTCTTGGCGAATGGTCCCGTTACTTGATTACTTTTATTGCCTTCCTCTGTATCTTTGGAACAGTTATAACTGTTATCGATGGCTATTCTCGCGTTAATCAGGAATCTCTCCGACTGCTAATCAGTCAAAAAGAGGACAATCGTAAATCTTTGAACATCTGGATGACCATCACTGCTATCATTGGTATCATCATTATCAAGTTCTTCGCTGGTCAGGTTTCAACCATGCTCCGCTTTGCCATGATTGGCTCTTTCCTGACAACACCTTTCTTTGCTCTTTTGAATTACGCCTTGGTAACACGTGAAAACAAAAATCTTCCTTCTTGGCTCAAACACCTTGCCATTGCGGGATTGATTTTCCTCTTTGGCTTCGCCATCTTCTTTATCTACGCACTCGCAATCGGAAAAGCAGGATAATCGACAAAGCGCGAGATGAAGATAAGGTTTCATTTCAAGAGAAAATGCAGCAAATATTTCTATGATAAAAAGCATAAGAACAAGGTTTTGAAGACCTGAACTTATGCTTTTTTACGTTCTCACAGACTGTTTATACTCAAAAAAACAGTTGAAAAATCCCAAGCGCCTCTTATATTGACTTTAATTCTATTTTTCCAACTCATACAAATCTGCGATAATCGCTGCGACACGTTTGATATCTTCCAGCATGCCTCGCATTTCAAAGTCAGCCAAGACAGGGAAACCAAAACGTTGACTGTATTGCTTAGCTGTCAGGCAGTATTGGTTATTAAAGTTACGATTTCCTGAGCCAACCACGCCAAAACACTTACTAGCATTGTCACCATAGGCGATAAAATCCCCTACTGGTGTCGTCAAAATCTCTACATCTCCATTATCCACGCCATTCCCACCTTCAAGGTAGGTCGGTAGAAAGGCGACGTAAGGGTGGTCCATTTCATAGAAATCGTGACCTTCCTTGACCAAATCCTTGATATGAATCTTTTGGACCTCAATCCCCTCGTACTGGGACAAGAGATAGTCTTTCAAGCGCGTCACAAAACTTTCAGTATTGCCACTCAGACTAATATAAACTAAAGAAATTGTCTTCATATGTACCTCCATGATTTTATTTTTAATCGAAAAAGAACTACCAAGATTGTATCTTGATAGTTCTTTTTTGTCAATACTTAGGCAAGATTTTCTGCTTCCTCTTCTTCTGCCAAGGCTTTCTGTTGTCGCCACATCTTATAGAAGACAAGGGCTAGGAAGAGAACATTGATGACGATAGAGAGAATGCTAACGGCTTGTGAAATAACACTTATCCCTAAACGCATGGTCTCATCGTGAACTAACTGCACAGCGTCCTGTAAACTAACATAGCCATAAATCGAACCAATAATGGCTAGCAAAACATAGCCGACATAAGTATAGTTTGCATATTGCAAATTCTTACGAACAAGGAAGACAATCGCTACTACAACTAAAATAGCAGATAGCACAATCAAGGCCATATTAAAAATAGAATGAGTTGATTCTGCTACTCTATAGCTGTAATTGATGTTGTCTTCTAATTGCTGAGCACTGACCCCTGCAACTTGTTTCTGAGCGGCACGAAGGGCTTCTTTGCTAGGTAAGGGACTCAACATTCCAAACAGAGACATAGCTGAAATAAGGGCAGACAAGATTAGCAAGACCCATAGATAAATTGGTTTCTTTTTCATAATAGAACCTCCTGATAATATTATTCATATTATAGCACTTTTTGCAAAGGAATACAAATCTTATAGTATCGTTTCTACCTGTTTTCGGTAAGCTTTTGGCGATTTTCCGCACAATTTTCGGAACACTTTATAGAAATATCCAAGGTTACTGTAACCAACAGCATAACAAATATCTTCGATACTGTCACTGGTTGAAAGCAAGAGCTGCTGGGCAGCCTTAATACGTTGTTTGTTTAGTAACTCTGCAAAGGTCGAATCGGTTTCTCGCTTAATCAACTGCCCTAGATAGACAGGATTGATAAAGAGAGCCTTACTGATATCCTTGAGGGAAAGCTCTTTTTGGTAATCACGACCAATGACTTCCAGCACACTGACCACATTTTCATTCATACGGTATTGACCGAAAAAGCTGGTCAGAGTTTCCTTGATATAAGAAACCAATTCATCGAAGGATTGAATAGCATGAATGGTTTTGACGATGTCTGTCAGGTCATCAGCTTTGAGATGCTCAAATAAATGGAAAACATCCATGACAAACTGAATAAAAAGCTGTTTAGTAATCGGAACACGCGGTGTATTTTCAAGAACTACCTTCTCCAAGAGATTTAACTCTTCTACGATTTGATTGAGATTTCCCTGAATGATAACCCTATAAATCGGTTCGTAATAGGCAAAGAGACTCTCATACTGCTGCAAATTTACAGAACCGTAAAAGAGGGTTTTCTCAGCATTCAGCTTCCAGCGTTCAAAGTGTTCTTGATAAGGAGCTTCAAAAGGTGTAACAACTAAGCCATCTAGGGGTTGGTCAGAAATAAAAATCTGCCAGTCTTGACCCAAGACATAGTAGGGAATGGTGAAGGAACCTTGTTTTTCCTTGGATAGACCTATCCACCAATTCTCCTTATCCCCTAAATAACTAACAAATCCAGCCTCGTCTAATTCTTGACTAAGAGTCTGACTTTTCTTCCCTCTCTCGCCGAGCTGACCTGCAATCTTCTCCAGCAGATTTCCCAGCTCTACCTTATCAACAGGCTTGACCAAATAGTCCACCACACTAAGATTCATTGCTCTTTTTACATAATCAAACTCCTGATAACCTGAGAGCAGGATATAGGCAGCATCTGGTAAGATCTCTTTCATCTCCCGAATCATATCAAGCCCTGTTTTGTCTGGCATATTGACATCGGAAATGATGACATCGACAGGATTTTCCTGAACATATTCTAGAGCTTCATCGGCATGACTGGCTGTTGCGACGACCTCCATATCCCACTTATCAAAGGGAATCAAACGCTTCAGACCTTCTGTCACCATGTACTCATCATCTACTAATAATACTTTATACATTTTCTCCCTTTCTACTCATCTTGAATTGTAATACGATACTGAACACCGGCTTGCTCTGCAGACTCTATAGTAATGGCATAGCGGTCTCCAAAATAGAGCACAAAACGCTCGTGTACATTGACAATCCCGATAGACTGCCTTTGATCACTGTAGCTGGCTTGGTGTTCAAAATATCTCTGACTTAATTTTTCTCGGATATTTGCCAACTTTTCAGCCGACATTCCTCTACCATTATCGACCACCAAAATTTCCACAAAACCATCCTGTTTAAGAGCCTTGATGCTAATCACATTATCTGTCCGCCTGTGGTCAACACCATGCGCGAAATAGTTTTCTACCAGCGGTTGCAAGGTAAACTTGGGAATCTTCATATTCTCTAACTCTGGATCTATCTTGAAACCATAGGCAATGGACTTGGGATAGCGAACCATGCAGAGATAGCTGTATTTACGGCAAAATTCCAATTCCTGTTTGAGGAGTGTTTCTCTTTCGTCAGAAATATTGTTACGCAAGAGACTACTGAACTCATAAATGATATCTGCCAACTCATCTTGACTCTGCATAACTGCATACATGCGCAAGAACTCCAGCGTATTATACATAAAATGAGGGTTGATTTGCGCCTGCAGGGCTCGCATATTGGCATCTTTTTGACTAAGCTCTAACTGGTAAATATCATGGATATTCTTTTCCAATCGATCCAACATATCATTGGTCGTCTCCGCGATTAGGAGTAATTCCTGATCTTTTTCGGAAATGTCAATCCGACGCCCCTCTTCGCCTTGAGCAATGACTTGAATGGATTCTACTAAATCCACTACCTGCTTTTGGTAATTAGCAAAAGTCTGCCTCAAAGTCAGATAAAGAATGACAATAAAGAGAAGGCTCAAGCTCACAATCAAAGCAGAGCTAGTCACTGTTCCTTGTAAAACAAAGTTTTTTGGAACTGCCACCTGAACCTGATAACCATGAGAAGTTAAGCCAACTAGCCAATTTTCACTCTCCTTATCAACTGTCTCACCAATATTAAAAATCTCCGTATCAAAAGGTGAGGTCACTGTTACTACCATCGGAGTATGACCTCTAGTATTATCAATGGCATGGTATAAAACAGCAGGATCCAAGGAGATGTAAATCACTCCTAAATCTTGATCTGACACTGGATCTGACACCGGAATGGCAAAACTATTTCCTGCTGGTTTGAAATCCTCAGCCCTGATTTTTTCTCCACTACGTTTGTCTTTAGTAGAAACATAGACTTCCTTGTAATCTTGAAAAGCAATGGCCACTCCAGTTACAAAATCATTTCGAACATAGAGATCATCAACATTTTCATGCAGAGAGACTGATACATAAGGCGAAGCTTTCCGCTCTAATTGCCAGTAAAAATAGTCTGGCATGCTGAGGCTAAAGTATTTATAGATTCCCTCAATACGAGCTTGATTTTCAACTAAAGCCTGAGCTATCTGGGTTGACTCTCTATGGTAATATTCAATTTCACTCACTGTTCTAGCAGTTACACGCTGGGCCACTCTCTGAGCTTCCTTTTCCCGTGAATCCCAGTCAGCGTAAGAGAGTAAGATTGCAAAACTCGCAATAATAATGATCATCACTGAACTGTAGGTTCTTAGAAGTGTATGTAGCCAAAACTGCTTCATCCTACTTTGTCGCCAATTTTTCATGGATACTTTCATAGACCGGTTCCAACATATCACTGATAAAGAAATGCCATATCCCAATTCCTACAAAGAAAAGTAGGGCAGGCATATAGTAACCAATTGCCACAAGTAGCACGGTCCCAAGGAGAACCTTGGCCACAGTTGCTAGACTCATAAAGATGCCAATCAAGGATAGTTTGAGACTATTTCGATAAGACAAGTCAAAATAAACTTGTAATTTCAAAGATACTGTATAGGCTAAAAAGAGCAGGGCAACTACTAGGACATTCAAAAAGGTCGCAATCAAATGAACGATAGTCTGATGAGGCAATTGCACCAAGAGATACAAGCCATAGACCAAAACTAAATCCACTCCTAAAAAGCTATAGAAAATCAGGTTGCTTGATACAAAATTTTGCTTATAAAGAGACCAAGCCTCCTTCAAACTGTATTCCCGAAAGCTATAACCATGTTCTGCATACAAGCTCATCAAGGTGGCACTAGCCGGCGCTAGACCAAGGATAATCCCTCCTGCTAAAGTTAATAGCCAAAAGAAGGCTGTCGCAATCATCCCTAAAAAGAAACGATTAAAGACAAAGTCTAAAAATCTCCCCATGATACCCTCCTAAAAATAACTATGAAACCATTATATCATATTTCAAGCGTTTTCAAAAACTTCTAGTATCCATTTACAATCCCACCAAACCATGGTAAAATGAGAATTGTGAAAAAATTATCAGGAGACAATTCATGAAAAAATCTATCTTAACTACACTGCTTTTTGCAGTTCTTTACTTCCTCAGCATGGGGATTGGTGTCCTTTTGGGCAATCTCCTTGACCAAACTGGAAATATGTTTTATGCGCCTGCCTTTACTGCCCTTGTAGGCGGTAGCGTCTATATGATTCTGGTCGCAAAAGTTCCACGCTTTGGAGCCATTACCACTATCGGCCTTGTCATTGCTCTCTTTTTCTTGGGAACTAAACACGGTGCCGGTGCCTTCCTTCCTGGAATTATCTGTGGGCTGCTAGCAGATGGAGTAGCTAACCTCGGAAAATACAAGGACCAAACAAAGAACTTCCTTTCTTTCCTTATTTTTGCCTTTAGTACAACAGGACCAATCTTGCTTATGTGGATTGCCCCCAAAGCCTATATGGCAACCCTTCTAGCAAGAGGAAAATCCCAAGAATATATCGACCGTATCATGGTCGCTCCAAACCCTGGAACTGTCCTTCTATTTATCGCAAGTATTGTCATCGGAGCCCTAGTGGGTGCCTTAATTGGACAAGCCTTGAGTAAAAAATTTGCCCAGAAAATCTGATTAGTTAAAAAGAGCCAGGCGGCTCTTTTTTATTTGGCTCTATAATATTTGTAGTGGGTAAATCCCCTATAGATCTTATGGAGCCTATTTTATTTATGGCTCAAGACTTAGTCAAGAAGTCTCCCAAGAATTGATACTCTTCGAAAATCTCTTCAAACCACGTCAACGTCGCCTTGCCGTAGGTATATGTAACTGACTTCGTCAGTCTTATCTCCAACCTCAAAACAGTGTTTTGAGCAACCTGCGGCTAGTTTCCTACTTTGCTCTTTGATTTTCATTGAGTATGAATTTAAAGATAATCAAAATGATAATGATGGTTGCCAAGATAGTTTTATCGTGATTGTAGCGGTTAAATCCATAAGCGATGACTACGTTACCAATACCGCCAGCTCCAACCGCACCAGCCATAGCTGTTTCCCCAACAAGGGAAATCAAGGTTACAGTCGTCACACGAATCAAATCTGGAAGACCTTCTAGTAAGCCTGATTTGCCTAGATTAAACTTTTTTACCTGAAAAACTTCTTTTTTCTAGTGATAAAATCAACCCTATCACACTCACTACCAAAAATACCCACCAACAAAGCCTGATATCTTGCAAAGCTAAGAAGGAAAATACAGACATCCCCAAAGGTAATGTTAGGGAAACAATCATACTCAAGAGATTATTACTTCGAGCTAATACATCCGCGCTCAAATTAGACAATAACAGAGTATCTAATTTAGGCATTGATTTCGACATCAAATACATGACAAAGGTTAAGCAGGCAACACCTACTAGAGGAGAAAAATCTAAAATATTAGCAGTAGCAAGCAAGACAAACAGACTTGCATTGAGCGATAGCAAACTTGAAAACGACCATTTACCAAAATAATCATTGGGGGTTAGGCTACCAAGAATAGCTCCTCCCAAGCTAACACATTCAATTAAAAATAGGGCTTGAGCATAGCTGAGATGATAGATAGTATGGTCTAATAAGTAAAAGTGATAAATACCTCCAACAGCTCCTCCAAAAGTATTCATTACCAAAATGACAAGGATCATTTTAAACAAAGATTTACTTTCTCTTTGCCTAAAGATATCATCCATGTCCGCATAGATTGCCTTAACTTGTTGAAGTAAACTAATCGACTCATTCTCTACCGTTACAGACAAATACGTCAATTCTCTTCTATTTTTGAACAACATAAGAGAAGATAGTAAAAAGAAGCCAGCATTCACAATTGCAACAAAAGAAAAATTTTGATTGCTGGTTGTGAGTAACCACACTCCTAAGGCTTGACCTCCTAGATTTGATAAATAGGAGACAAACTGAGTAAAGGAATAAGCTTCATAGAGCTTATCTTCCGAAATATTATGCTGGATAATCGGCATACGAAGGCCTGCTGTATAATCTGATAAAATATCCGAACAGATATTAACCATACAGATAACAGCAAACGTTACGAAGTTCTGATCATGAATCACACTAGCAATCAAAAGAAATAGGAGACTTTGCACACAACCAACCCAGATAATTGTCCCTGCTTTATTCCGAGTATGATCAGCCTTAATCCCAACATAAAAAGTAAATAGGAAAGGTAAAATCGTAATCATATTCGCCATAAATACAGCTATATTTTTAAAGGGTAGACTCGCAGCATAAACGATAAATACCAGATTATAAATATAAGCTCCACTTGAGCTCAAAAACCTCGATAAGGTCAGTATTCTAAATAAATGATGTCTTAAGAATAGTTTCATAACAGGCCTTTCTCCATATTTCAAAGAGTATTCTATTGAAGCCAGTATAACAAAAAAAGCGGGACTCCCCACTTTTTTGTAATATATTTTTTCTGAAAATAGGAACTCTAGCTCCTAGATACTGCTATTTATCACTCCATCTACAAATCCATTTATTTTTCATCAGTCGATGTAACGAGAATATATTACAAATCTTTATTTGAAAGCTGATTTGCAAAATAGTTTTCATAGTATCTTGCACCATCTACATACTCTAAATCTTGTAAGATTGTAATGCCTCTCTGGATTTTTTCAAGACCCTTATTTTTTACATTAAAAATAGTATCATAATACCCTTTAGCAATCATATAAATGATTTTAAGATAAGCTTGAGATTCTGGCAATTCTCGTTTTTCAATCTGAAAGATAAAATAATCTGCTTTTAATTTATCCTTTTCCTCTATCGCTTTAAAGAGTCCATTAATTAAAATGGTGTCAATACCAACTTTGTTACTAGGTAAAGAGCCTAATAAATCCGTCTTTTGCAACATCTCCCTAGAATATTTAAAATAGAGGGGCAGAGGAAACAAAGTAGAAATCGTTGAAAATAGTTCCAATTCATAATTTCCCCAGATATCAATAGTAAAAAAATAGTCATAGAGAAAAGTCAGTTCTTCATCCGTTGCCCTTATTTCTGAATCAAAAAACACAAGAAGGCTTTTGATACGAATCATTTGTAAAAGATAGCTTTTTTCACCACTTGATCTATACTTTTGAGTCGTCTCTTCATACAAGGAATGGAGAGAATCAATCCCTTCTCTGTCATATAAATCCCAGATATTTTCTTGAAAAGCCAAAACCTTTTTCTGAGAAAAACCACGTACCAAGTACATAAATTCATTCAAATCAGAATGGATGTTATCTAAGGCAGTAATCAATTTCATAGATGATAAGTCTGCTTCTCCACGCTCAAATTTGCTCAGCATGGAATAAGTAAACTCTCCTCCCGTCGCCTCCTGTAGGGATACATTCCGACTCTTTCTCAATTCTTTAAAAACTTCTCCCAGATTTTGCATATTGACTCCCCACAATGCTTAACTCTCTAACTCATAAAAGTGATGATTGATAGCAACCAGTACAGAAAATTTCAAGTCTTGACGATAACGACAACTCCTATGAATGATGTACAGATTGCCTAGCCCTTTTTTATTTATGGCTCAATTTCTTGGTCAAGAAGTCTCCCAAGAATTGGATTGTAAAGATAATCAAGATGATAATGATGGTTGCCAAGATGGTCACATCGTGATTGTAGCGATTAAATCCATAAGCGATGGCTACGTTACCGATACCACCAGCTCCAACCGCACCCGCCATAGCTGTTTCCCCAACAAGGGAAATCAAGGTCACAGTCGTCACACGGATCAAATCTGGAAGACCTTCTGATAGGTAAACACCCACGATGTCCCAGAAAGTCGCTCCGCTCGCTTGAGCCGCCTCAATGACACCACCATCCAATTCAGCCAAGACAACCTGCACTTGACGGGCAAAGAAGGCAAAGACCGCAAAAGATAGGGGTACGATAGCTGCATTTGGACCAATGCTTGTTCCTACGATTAGATGAGAGAAGGGTGACAAGACTGCCAAGAGAATGATGAAAGGAACCGCACGGAAAATAGAGGTAATCTTATCTAAAATCCAGAAGACGACCTTATTTTCCAAGACACCACCTGGCGCTGTCAAGACAAGGAAAAGACCTGCCACCAGTCCCAAGAGCCCTCCGATGATAAAGGAAAGAACTGTCATATAAAGGGTTAGGTAGATGGCTGTTCCCCAGCCTGCTTGACCAGCCCAGCCCATTTTATAGACATTTGGCAAATAGGTTTGAATCAATGATTCCATCTTACTGTCCTCCCTTCAATACTTTTAGCTGTACGCCTGCTTGACGAATGGCTTCTTGGGCACCTGCCAACGCTGCTTTTTCACCTGACAAGACCACAACTAATTCTCCAACAGGAGTACCATCGAGAATTTCGATATTTCCATAGAGGATATTAGCCGTTACTTGGTAATGCTTATACAATTCATTCAAAAGTGGCTCGTCTGTTGAAGCACCTGCGTACTTGAGCTGTACCAAAATGCTATTTTCAGACAAGTATTCCACGATTTCTTGCTTCTCGATTTTGACCATGGCTTCGTCAATACCTGTGGCTGTTGAGATAAAGTCTTGAGTCAAAGGTTGTTTAGGGTCTGAGAAGATTTCAAGGACACTACCCTCTTCAATCAAATGTCCGTCCTGCATAACTGCCACACGATTGGCAATGTCTTTGACAATCTGCATTTCATGCGTAATCAAGACAACAGTCAAGCCTAATTTTTGGTTCAAATCTTGCAACAAGGCCAAAATCTGCTTGGTTGTCTTAGGGTCAAGGGCAGACGTTGACTCATCTGAAATCAAGATTTTTGGATCATTGGCCAAGGCACGCGCAATGGCCACACGCTGTTTTTGCCCTCCAGATAATTGTGAAGGGTAGTTTTCAGCACGGTCTGCCAAGCCAACCAAGTCCAACAACTTAGCTACTTTAGCCTTCTTTTCTTCCTTGCTGAGTCCAGAGTGTTTAAGGGCAAAGGCTACATTCTCCTCTGCAGTCTTCTGGCTCATCAGGTTAAAATGCTGGAAAATCATCCCGATATCTTGACGTTTACGACGTAACTGCTCTGCCGTCAAGGCCACCTTGCCATCAAAAATCACATCATCGTCAATGGTAATTTTCCCTGCAGATGGCTTTTGCAAGAGATTAATCACCCGTACAAGGGTTGATTTCCCTGCTCCAGAATATCCAACAATTCCGTAAATATCCCCTTCTTGGATGTGAATGGTCACATCCTTGACCGCTGTGATGGTTCTCTTCTTTTGATGAAAAGTCACATCGATCTGATCTAACTTAATAATATCTCTACTCATAGCTTCTAATCAGCTCCTCTACTAATTCAATATGGGTGTAATAATCGGCGATTCGCACATTTTCATCTCCACCGTGGTCTCGGCTATTGGCATTTCCTAGACCAAAGGCCACCATTGGCACCTCTAGGGCATCAAAGACCGTATGCATGGGCCCTGTCCCAGCTGTAGTCGGCAAGACTGAAACGCCCTGTGGATAGAATTTCTTGGCCAACTCGATTACATTGAGAATGGCTGGCGCGCTCATATCGCTTCGATAGCTCATCTCTCCCAAGGTATAGTATAATTCTACCTTATCAAAGCCATTTTTGTCTAGCTGTTTCCGAATTTTTTCCAGAACATCATGCGGTTCTAAGCCCGGAACCAGACGAACCTCTAGCTTGGCACTGGCTTCTGCTGGCAAAATAGTCTTAACACCCTGACCTTGATAACCAGACTGGATTCCTTCTATATTAAGGGCCGGCTCGAAAAAGAAACGTTTTAGAAAGGCCATCCGCTCCTCCTGTAAGAGAGGCAACTCCAATCCATAAATCCGACTAACTTCCTCTGGGTTTCGTTGACCATAAGTTTCTAGCAAGGCCATTTCTCGTTCATTTGGTTCTTGAACTTCTTCGTACAAGCCTTCAACCAAGATACGGCCATCTGCAGCGCGAAGAGACTGTAAGGCTTGAAGGAGGTACCAGGGAGCTGATTCCACAACCCCACCATAACTAGAGTGAATGTCGACATCAGCGCTTTTTACCTTGGCATCAAAAGTCACAATCCCCTTATTTCCACCAGAAATTTCCAGCTGTTCCAAGGCATTTTTGGTCCCTTGTTCCCAGACCAACAAATCTGCGCCACGGAGTTTATCCGCATGTTTTTCCAGATACTTATCCAGATCTGTCGAAGCGGATTCCTCCGCTCCCTCCATGATAAAACTGATGTTGACAGGCAGGTCATCGTGGTGCTGCATGTATTTTCTCAAAGCACTCAAACGAGCTGTGATATGACCCTTATCATCGTCAACCCCACGCCCATACATGAAGCCATTGCGGACCGAAAGCGTAAAGGGATCCTCTGTCCAGACCTGATCCCCATCCGCTGGCACAGTGTCATAGTGGTTATAGAAAATCAAGGTCTTGGCATCTGGACGCGAACTCTTGAAATGCGCCATGACAAAGGGCGCTGTATAAGTCTCATCAATCTCCACTTCAGCCCCAACACGCTTAAAAATCTCACCCAAATAGTTTGCGACTTCCTTAAGTCCAACCTGCTGGGCAAAGACCGACTTCTTAGAAATCAAGGTACGCAAAACCTCAAAATAATGCTGGGCTACATGATCCTTTTCAAATTTTTCAATCTGTTCTTGTTCACTAGGAAAAACCATATTCTCTCTACCTTTCTATGAACTACTCTTCCTGACAATCCATGCTCTATACAAAAGCAAGAGGTGGAATTTTCTCTCCCACCTCCCTGTTTCTTATTACCAAACTGGTTGATCCAAACCGTCTGATGATTCTTCGATAACTTTTTTCACGTCATCTGTGTGGTAAGCTGCGATTACTTTCTTGATAGCATCAGCCTTAGGTGATGTTTCCCAATCTTTTTTCGCAACAATGATGTTGTACCATTGTTTTGAGTTTTCATCAGCTTGTTCTTTGAAAAGTGCTTTCTTGTAGTCCAATTTTGCTTCTGTAACGAAGGTATTGTTTACAACGGCAGCGTCAACTGATGACAATGAACGAGCTGTTTGGCTAGCATCCAATTCAGTGATTTTCAAGTTCTTTGGATTTTCTTTGATGTTAGCAACTGTTGCAAGAGCAGTTCCTGAAACGTCCAATTTAATCAAGCCAGCTGATTGAAGCAAGTAAAGCGCACGGCTTTCGTTTGTAGCATCGTTCGGTACAGCGATTTCTCCGTTTGCTGGGATGTCTTCTACTTTAGTGTACTTGTTGTCACTTCCATTCAAACCTGAGTAAAGGCGGATTGGAGAGATGTAAGTATCAGCAATCGCTACAAGGTCTTTCCCGTTTTCTTTGTTCCAGTTGTTCAAGAAGTTATAGTGTTGGAAAGCGTTCAAGTCTACTTCGCCATCAGCAGTTGCCTTGTTTGGTTGTGAGTAGTCTGTGAACTCTGTAAATTCCAAAGTGATACCGTCTTTTTTAACCAATTCTTGGATTTTATCCCAACGTTTTTCTTCAGAACCGCTACGGTTAACAGTTGCGATTTTGATAGTTGTTGCATTGTCTGCTTTCTTTTCTGAGTTTCCGCAAGCTGCAAGAGCCAAACCTGCGACTGTAGCAAGGGCTGCTAGGCCAAGCCATTTTTTGATTTTCATGATTCTTTCTCCTTAAAAATAATACCGTACTAGTATCTCATACTTTGTTTTATTTCACAAATTGTTATTAGATAGTCAGATATATAGTTTAAAACTATATATCTAAGAACTGAGAAATCACCCATCTGAATCAGAATGGATGATTTCAAGAAATTATTTAATATCAGCTTCTGCTGGTAGATAAGTGCCTCCGAAGAATTGTTTAGACAATTTTTCAAGAGTTCCATCTTTGTAGAGTTCTTGGATGCGTTTGTCCACAAACGTTTTCAACTCATCTTGACCTTTAGCAAGAAGTGGGTAAACGTAAGGTTGCTGGTCGCTTGGAAGTTCGATCACTTTCAAGTTGTCCAAACCTTGGTCCTTGATGACTGTTTCAACACCGATTTTATCAAAAATCTTGTAGTCAAACTGGCCATCGCTCAAGCGTCCCATGATTTGTTGGAAGTCTGCTTTAGTATACTTTAGGACAGTTGGATTATCTGAATGTTGTTTGTTGTAGTCTTCTAGCTGTTTAGCAGAAGTTGTCCCTTGAACAACTTCTGTTGATTTTCCACCGATATCATCAAGCGATTTGATGCTAGGGTCATCTTTTTTCACTACAAGAACGTTAGGGTTTTTAGCAGTTGGAGCTGCATAAAGGTATTTTTCAGCACGTTCTTTAGTGTAGCTGATGTTGGCAACAGCCATATTGTAACGGTCGGCATCAAGTCCTGCAAAGACTCCTGACCACTCTGTCTTCTCAAACTTGACATCATACTTGTCAGAGTCTTTAAAGATAGCGCGAACCACTTCAATTTCGTAACCAGTCAATTCGCCATTTTCTTCATAGATAAATGGCTTTGGTGATCCATTGGTTGCAACGATGATTTCTTTCTTGCTAGCTGCTTCTCCTTCTTTCTTAGCACCACCTGAGCAAGCTGCTAACACACCTGCAGCAACAAGAGCAAGGGCCGCAAGAGATGGGTATTTAACGATTTTTTTCATGTCATTTCCTCCAAAATAGAATACCTTATAATCTTAACAGAAAAAGACCATTTACGCCATTATATGATATCTATCTCTGTGATAAGTTTTCTTTATGGCTGATTTATACTCAATGAAAATCAAAGAGCAAACTAGAAAGCTAGCCACAGGTTGCTCAAAACACTGTTTTGAGGTTGGAGATAAGACTGACGAAGTCAGTTACATATACCTACGGAAAGGCAAAGCTGACGTGGTTTGAAGAGATTTTCGGAGAGTATTAAAAGACCAAACGCAAGACGGCAATCAAGACCACTCCAAAGAGAACTGTTCCGACTAGATTGCGGTAGCGAAAGGCTACCCAAGCTGTTGGAAAGACGGCTAAGAAGTCCAGCCATTTGATTTGAGGCAAACTTCCAACCTTACCTGCCACTACGCTTGAAAGAATCAAGGCAAAAATAATAGAGACGGGCAAGAACTTCAAAAAACGCTCAACGATCGCAGGCAAGCCCTTATACTTGACCAAGATGAAGGGAATCATACGGGGAATCCAGGTCACAAGACCAGAGAAAATAACTGCTAATAAAAGATACTTACTGACCATCTAAAACCACCCCCATGCTACAACCAAGTAGCGTCGCAAAGAGAACAGCTAGCGACTGAGACACCACTGTCAAGAGTAAAAAGAAGGACACCGCAACAACTGCTAGGATAATGAGCAGATTGCGGACAGGAATCCGTCTTTGCATAATCTGAAATTGCGAAGCAAAAATACCGATAAACATCCCAACTAGGGCAAAATCTAAACCAAAGATTTCTGGATTTGGTAACAGACCACCCAGAGCCGTTCCGGCTACTGTCCCCACAAACCAAGCCACATAGCTGTTGAGATTGTTTCCGTGCATCCACATAGGATTGACCTTGTCTGTATGGGCCAATTCTCCCATCAAAACACCATAGATCTCATCTGTCAAGATACTAGACATACCGATATTGTGCCAAAGACTGGTATGACGAAAATAGGTCGACGCATGCAAACTCAACAAAAAGAGACGCAAATTGATTAGAAAAACCGTCATAGCAATAGCTGCCACAGGAGCTTGAACCGCAATCAGTGCCAACATGGCAAACTGGGCACTCCCAGCATAAACAAAGAGGCTCATCAAGGCCATCTCTACAGGTGTCACATAGGGCGCACCAATAATCCCACAGGCCAGGCCGATACTGACATAACCAAGGGCCGTTGGCATGGCTGCCTGCGCCCCCTCCCAAAATCCTTTTTCTTTCATCTTTCTCCTCATATTGTCTTAATAAATGGGCTGAAAAGGCTCCAGCCACAGCATGGACTATTATAACACATTCAGGAAAGAGAAAAAAGTCTGCTGATTTTGACCATCATAAAAAGACTGGCAATCCAGTCTCAAACATATATTAAACAAATTCTCCGCTAAATACTTTCACGGATATTCAGAAGCATGACAAAGGCAACTAGAAGAAATAGCAATAAAACAAAGCTAACTGCCAGAGTTCCAAAGCTAGTAGCAATGGTTACCAAAGCTATTGTAAATAAGCTAGGTAAAACAACCGTAATAGCACCGATAGAAGATTGAACTGCTCCCATTGACTCCTCAGGTATTTGTTTAAAGACGAGTTCTTGCAATCTAGGAGAGAGAACACCTGCGAAAAAGGCATCCAAGGTACTAAAGATAAGAATCCAGTCAAAACGAACTGTGGCAAATCCTACTAGAAGAAGCAATTGGATGACAAGTGAGGCATAGAGAGCTGTTTTTATAGAAATCGTATTTTTCAGATAGCCACTTACAAGACTTCCGACAATCAGGGCTGACAGTTCAAAAGTGGATAGCAAGGCAAGAGATTGACCTGTTTGTAAATTCAAAAAGGGTTGATTCCTCAAAAACAGAGTAGAAACAGGAACTGTAACATTTATCACTGCTTGACTAATAGAAATAATAAACAAAACTAAGAGCACCTTATTCATATTCCATATCAATTTCGATGATTGGAGCAAATGCTGGCAAAAGGATTTTACAGAGAGTCCTTCTTGATAGCTAATCGTTTTTTCTACTTTCAAGAGGTCAGTTTTTATGAATAGGATACCTAAAAATGCGATTAAAAAGGTAAGAGCGTTCAGTAAGGAAATAAACTGGATGGATAGAATACCTAATAAGACTCCTCCTAAAATATTACTGATTGTTTTCACTAAACTAACAGTTGACTGTTTAAATCCAATAGCTTCTGCCAGATGGTCTTGTCCAATAATTCTAATGAAAATCGGAGTGAGCATGGCGCCTGAAAAATAACTCAATGTGTCAGACAAGAGGTTAATCAGACAAATAAAGGCTACTAGTACTAAGGAAAAGGACTGCCCTGAAAGCGATAAGGACACTATAGAGTAAAGCAAAAATTTTGCAAAACTAATAATTGTATATTTCAAGACACGATGATGTTGAAAATCCGCCAAAACTCCCAGAAAGATTTGTAGAACTTGGGGCAGGGTTTCTGAAATCGTGATAAGTAAAATCGCCAAAGGAGCAAAAGAGGCGTCTGCCACATAATTCAAAAAGGCCAGATAAAAAATCGTATCCCCAACCGTTGAAATCCACTGGTTGATGGTTAATTGCCTAAAATCTCTATTTTGAAGAAATACTTTCATTATAACTCCTTTTTAAGTTCAAATGGGAATCTTTCCCCAGAAATAGACCGCGATACTACTCACAACCAAAATTACAGCAACGGTAAAATTTGACCAATGCCATTGTAGACTATATGCAGTCCAATAGGCCAATAAATGGACTTGGTTACTCTAAACAAGATGGCAAATATGAGGCCACCACCCATATATACAAAAAAGTCTGTTAAAACCCAACCGTGATTACTAATGTGCAAGACCCCAAATAAAATAGCAGAACCAAGTACATCTAGTCCCCATTTCTTTCCTTTTTCCAGAGCTGTCATCACCAATCCCCGATAAATCATGTCTTCAAAAATGGGACCTGCTATAACAGGATAGAAAAAATACATCAAAAATGCTGTAGCTCCTGTAAAAGTAGGAACATCCAGTTGATAAGCAATTTCATTTTTGGTAGGAGGGAAAAGAAAAAAGGTGACGAAATTCCAAACAACAAAAGCAAGCAGAGCTAGGAAGGAATAGAAAAGATAGGATCCTTTAAACTTTCTACTCTTGATTTTCTGCCATTTGCCTGACTTAACCATAGCAAAAAAAGCAATAAAAACGACAAGAAAATGCAACATCATATCCGACAGATAATAACCAAAGTCAGATAGAACAAGAGCAAAGTCGCTAGATAAAACCAGACCACTAAGGTACTGATAAGCAAGGACGAGTAGAATCGCTATAAAAAAGTAGTATCTTGAAGTTATCTTTCCCATTTTATTTTCTCCTATACTATGAAATAAAGACAGCCCCTACCCAAGAAAAAGGCAAGGACTTTGAATATCAATAATGGCGACGATTAACAGTGGAAGAATCATGGTTAAAATATTTCTCCCAGAAATTAGTGATTGACCAAGACGTTCCTAAACCTCCCCAACTACCACCTGGGATAACGGCATTATACCCAAGTTCCCCTCCATAAACTGTCTCCAACTCAGCTTCTGTCAATTCCATTGTTTCTGCAAATTGTAAATTTAACATCTTTTACACTCCTTCAATTATCTTCATTTGTAAACCACTTCTGCGACCTAGGATTTGCTTCAAATGTTTTACAAGGACAGTATAACACGGAAATTGGCTTATTTTAGAAAATCGCATATTTGATATTTTTTCTTATAGAAATTTCAGATTTGCGATTTTGGTGAATTTGATTACTTCTCTGGTATAATAAAGTTATTACTAACAAGGAGGGATATAATGATGAAGAAAAGAAAAATACAACTGATACTCCTGCTTATTTCGGAGTGGGTTATTGTCATCCCGTTTTTAACTAATCGATAAACTCTTTGTATTGCTGCAAACGCAATTCAAAAAGGGCTGTCAATTGTGGATTTTCTAATACTTGCAGAGATTGGATAAAATTTTCAATCTCTTTTTGGTTGCTTCCCTTGGTTTGAAGAAAAATACTCATTTTCTTTAAAAATTGCCACGATACTTTCTCAAAAACATCGTACGGACGCAACATGCTCTCCAACTCGGCTTCGAAGATTGGGATGTATGAGAAAAGTTTTCGCTCCATGAGCTCTGATATAATATTCAGAAAGCCACTTTTCATATACAGTCTATTATGTACCAACTCTTTAAATTCTTTGGATTTTTCGAGTAAGGAGGTTGATAAAAAGATCAGATCTTGATTGCTCAAGAAGGGCATAGTATTGCAAAAGAGATAGAGTTCAAACCAGGTCCAAGACTCGATAGCATAGAGATAGGTGGTCAAAAACTCGCTATCCTCCTCTGCTAGTGGGTAGCTTTTATCTAGTGAGTGGATGGCATCTTTGATTACAATAGCATTCAAACGACGATAGGTCTCTGCCATCTGTTCTTGCTTGATTTTCTCCAATAGTTGCTCTAAGCCAGCGATATCTTGGTGGGCAAAGCGATCCACAACCTTTCGACCGATTCGCATATGTGGAGATTCTTGATAGTTGTTGAGCTTGTGCCCAAACTCATCAAAGGTCACATTTATACCTTGGATGGCTAGGATCAACTTATCTGCAGATAGCATAGACTGCCCTAGTTCGAACTTGGATAGCTGAGAAGCTGTTAGACCCTCACAAGCCACATCTGACTGCTTGAGCTTTCTAGCCAAGCGCAATTCCTTGTAAAATTCTCCCAATTCCATTCTCTCAATCATCTTGCCACCTCCTAGCTTTTGCATATTATATCATTATTTTTATAGTTTTGTCAAAATATTCTGACATTTCAAAGGGTGAAAAAGCCAGCCTTAAGCTGACTCCATTTTATTCCATGGTATCAAAAGCGAGACTTGGTTTGGCATTGAGGTCCAAGCTTGCAAAGTTTTCTTTGTTCCACTCGCTGACGCTGGCATAGGCAATCATACCTGCATTGTCTCCGCAGAGGCGCAGAGGTGGGATGATAACCTTGACATCTGTGATTTCGGCCGCTAGGCGTTCTCTGAGGCCTTTATTGGCTGCTACCCCACCTGCTACGACAAGGGTTTTAACAGGGTATTTCTCCAAAGCCTTCTTAGTTTTTGCCATAAGAATATCCAAGACAGCTGCTTGGAAGGAAGCACACAAATCCTCTGTGGACAAGCTTTCTCCCTTTTGCTCGGCATTGTGGTGAAGATTGATAAAGGCCGATTTCAAACCTGAGAATGAAAACTCCAGATTATCTTCCTTAATCATGGCACGAGGAAAATCATAAATATCCTGTCCCTGATGAGCTAGCTCGTCAATCTCACGACCGGCAGGATAGGTCAAGCCCATGACACGGCCAACCTTATCATAGGCCTCCCCAACCGCGTCATCTCGTGTTTCTCCAACAATCTTGTAGTCCCCAGCCTCCGAAACATAAACCAACTCTGTGTGTCCACCGCTAACCAAAAGGGCTAGCAAGGGAAACTCCAAAGACTCCACACTCTGAGCGGCCATGAGGTGACCAGCCATGTGGTTAACAGGAATCAGCGGAAGTCCATGAGCCCAAGCAAAGGCCTTAGCAGCTGACAAACCGACTAGTAAGGCTCCGACCAAGCCCGGTCCATAGGTAACCGCCACAGCTGTCACGTCCTCTTCGGTAATCCCTGCTTCGGCTAACGCCTCCTCGATACAGGCTGTAATGACCTCTACATGGTGACGACTGGCTACTTCCGGCACTACGCCTCCAAAACGTTTGTGACTCTCAATTTGACTAGCAATGACATTGGACAAGAGCTCATCGTCGTTTTTCAAGACGGCGACACTGGTCTCATCACAGGATGTCTCAAATGCTAAAATATATCTATCCTTCATCTATTTCTCTCTTCATGATAATGGCGTCCTCGACTGGGGCATGGTAGTAGGCCTTTCGCTCAGCGATGACTGCCATCTTTTCTTTCTTGTAAAATGCTTGCGCTCGTTGATTTGACTTTCTGACTTCGAGGAAAATCTCCTTATCTGTCGGCAACTGAGCAAACAAGGCTGACGCAATTCCCTGACCCTGATAGGCTCCTTTGACAGCGATTTGCAAGACTTCTGCCTCAAAGATATTTTCCTGCACAGCTAGAAATCCAATCACTTCTGCCCCATCATAAGCCAGAGCATACCAAGTCTGATCTTGAGCCAGGTCTGCTTGGATTTGCTCCAGTGCCCAAGGACTGACTGAGTAAACAGCTACCATGACAGCGTAGATGGCTTGAGCCAAGTCAGGCTGTTGTTGGATTCGTTTGATTTCTATCATAGGCGTTTAATGTAAGACTCGCCAGACTCGGTGTGATTCTTGAGCCAGTTTTCCTCAGCCTCGACACGCTTGAGGTAGTTAGGCACAAAGTCGTGTAAGGAGTCTGCTTCCTTGTCCCAGGCCAAAAGAGCAAGATTGGCTGCATTAGGCAGGGTTTCTTTGAAATTAGTCCTTGGCAAGTGTTCTTGAATCTGCTCCACAAAGGTGCCAACTTCTCCGACAAAGGTTACCTGGCTAGCACCCTTGATTAGCTCAATCACTCGCTCAAAGGGCAGGTGTGCTTCTGGCATGACAGGTTTGGCATTTTCATAAAATCCTGCGTAAACATTGTTGCGACGCGCATCCATCAAGGGGACAAACAAACCTTCTTGTTGGTAGGGCACCAGAGCCAAGAGACTCGACATACCAACCAACTCGATGTTCAGGGTATGAGCTAAGGTCTTGGCAGTTGCTACCGCAATTCGCAAGCCTGTGTAGCTACCTGGCCCTTCCGCCACCACGATTCGGTCCAAATCCTTGGGCGTCCAATCCAAACTTGCCATCAAAAAATCGATGGCAGGCATAAGGGTAATACTGTGATTTTTCTTAATATTAATCGTCGTCTCGGCAAGAACCTGCTTGTCCTCTAAAATAGCCAGAGAAAGAGCCTTGCTAGACGTATCAAAAGCTAATACTTTCATAACACATTCCTATCTTTTTGTCTGCTTACTATTATACTACAAAAGCTGGCACATGGGAATTTTCTTTATCCTCAAACAAGAGTGCCCTCACTTAACTAAAAATAATTTAAAAAAATGTTCACTTTTCCTTTTCTTTTACGAATATAAAAGTGAACAAGAAAAAAGGAGGAAAGTTCAATGACAAATTTTGACGTTCTTGACAATCAATTTTTATCCTTATCTGAAAATGAATTATCAGATATTGATGGCGGTCTCGCTCCCTTGGTTATCTTTGGAGTAGCAGTATCTTGGAAAGCTATTGCAGGTGGAACAGCACTTATAGGTTCTGGTTTGGCAGCTGGTTATTTTTTAGGAGGAGATTAATATGATGAAAGATTTGAACAACTATTGTGAAATTTCTACTAAGGAATTGCAAGAAATAAAGGGTGGCTTTGGTGTAGGTGTTGGTATCGCTTTATTTATGGCAGGTTATACCATTGGAAAAGACCTTCGTAAAAAGTTTGGTAAGTCATGCTAGATAAGAAACACATTTTTAGAAGGATAAATTTTATTGTCTTCATCTCTTACAGTTTGCTCAGCATTCTCAATGATTTAAACATGACTACTATCCCTTTACCAATTGATCTATCTGTTTGTATTGTTTTATTTTTATGCTTCAACTCTATTTTTGAGCAGAACAATGACTCCCATAAAAATAATAAGCTCTGAAAATTCCATTGTCATGTCATTTTAGAAAAATGCAAAGACCACCTCATCTTGATAGATGGGGTGGAATTTTCGTGTCATAAATTTACTATCTTTTGCCACCAAACAAAAAGCCCCAGCATAAGCGGGGCATCTAAGCATTTAATCCAAAGTAAAATACAAACCAAACGACATAGGTTACAAGGAGGAGAAAAAGCGAGTAGAGAGTCACAAAGGTAATTTTCCACAAGAACTTGGTTTGTCGTCGTTCCAGTTTGGTAAATAGAAGATTACCCGCATAAACGCAAGCAACAAAAACAATAAAAGCTACCAAGCGAGCTCCGATAGCAAAAGCAAATAAGTTATACATAGAGCAACCTCCTTAGTTTAAATTTATCTTAATAAGTAAAGTGAAATATTGCATAAGTATCCATTTTTAATATCGCAAATATATTTTTTAAAGACATAAACACATCTACAAGCGCCTATAAACAGAAACCTTAAAAGATAAGTTAAAACTTATAAGATAAGATTCTGTTCATAGACACCAATACTCATATCAACACTTTTACGTAACAACTCATATTTTACAAAAACTTGGTCTTATACGAATCTAGAAAATAGAACCACAGCTGCTCTTGCATATGCTCCTTTAGTTGTATTCCAAGCATTATTTGCTACAATAGGAGATAATCTTATTAGGAATGCGGCATTGCAACTTCTATTATCTGCTAAAAATCCCTTAAAACACTTATCATGATAGAAACAAGCCATATCTAAATCATCAATAGCTGGAATAGAATATCCATTATTTCCCATAACCACAATAATTACCATAAGAGCCTATAGGAAAAAGAGAGCGATCCATTCTAGCCAAATCAGTTGACTCTCCGTTAGTCTCTATATCCGTTACGATTTCGTTTAAAACACGCCCTACCTCCAAAGCTTCATTATCTAAACCAAGCTCCTCTGCTTTATCTAATCTAACTACAGGGAAAGCATGTTCATTCAATTCGGTAACTTTATCCAATTCAGAAGTATCTATAAAGTTAAACATAATATCAATAGCACTAAACAATATAGTTTCCGAATTATTTCCTTTCCAGCTTATACTATTTCTTTCTATTATTATAGCATATACTTTTTGATATTGCAAGCGTTTACCAAAGAAATCGTCCCATGACTTTCTCGTTTCCGTCTTTTACTAATTTTTCATTTTGTGGTATAATTGAAATAATTGTAACGAATCAAGGTCAATCTAGACACAAAATGGAATGAAATCAAGCAAATCTATGCTAAAAGTTTGGAATAAGCTGACCTGTAAAATAGAAAGGAACTATATGATTTACAAAGTTTTTTATCAAGAAACAAAAGAACGTAGCCCACGTCGTGAAACAACACGCGCACTATACCTAGACATCGATGCCAACTCAGAACTTGAGGGCCGTATCGCTGCTCGCCAACTTGTCGAAGAAAATCGCCCAGAGTACAATATCGAGTATATCGAACTCTTGTCTGACAAATTGCTAGATTACGAAAAAGAAACTGGCGCCTTCGAAATTACGGAGTTCTAATATGGCCTACACTCTTAAACCTGAAGAAGTCGGCGTTTTTGCCATCGGTGGTCTGGGAGAAATCGGGAAAAATACATACGGAATTGAATACCAAGATGAGATTATCATCGTCGATGCTGGGATTAAATTCCCAGAAGATGACTTGCTGGGTATCGACTATGTCATTCCTGACTACTCATACATCGTGGACAATATCGACCGCGTCAAGGCTGTTTTAATCACACACGGACACGAGGACCACATTGGTGGGATTCCGTTCCTGCTCAAGCAAGCAAATGTCCCTATCTATGCTGGACCACTTGCCTTGGCTTTGATCCGTGGGAAACTCGAAGAACACGGCCTCTTGCGCAACGCCAAACTTTACGAAATAAACCACAACACTGAGTTGACCTTTAAAAATCTCAAGGCAACTTTCTTTAGAACGACTCACTCTATTCCAGAGCCTTTGGGAATTGTCATTCATACTCCGCAAGGAAAAATCATCTGTACGGGCGACTTCAAGTTCGACTTTACTCCAGTTGGAGAACCTGCAGACTTGCATCGTATGGCTGCCCTTGGTGAAGAAGGCGTGCTTTGTCTTCTGTCTGACTCAACAAATGCAGAAGTGCCAACCTTTACCAACTCTGAAAAAGTCGTTGGTCAGTCCATCATGAAGATTATCCAAGGCATTGAAGGACGTATCATCTTTGCATCCTTTGCCTCAAATATCTTCCGTCTCCAGCAAGCAACTGAAGCTGCTGTTAAGACTGGACGTAAGATTGCGGTCTTTGGTCGTTCTATGGAAAAGGCCATTGTCAACGGAATCGACCTTGGCTACATCAAAGCTCCTAAGGGAACCTTTATCGAGCCAAATGAAATCAAAGACTACCCTGCTGGCGAGGTTCTGATCCTCTGTACAGGTAGTCAGGGCGAGCCTATGGCAGCCCTCTCTCGTATCGCCAACGGAACCCACCGTCAGGTACAACTCCAACCCGGTGATACCGTTATCTTCTCTTCAAGCCCAATCCCTGGAAATACGACTAGCGTCAACAAGCTGATTAACATCATTTCTGAAGCTGGTGTCGAAGTTATCCACGGTAAAGTGAACAATATCCATACATCTGGACACGGTGGCCAGCAAGAGCAAAAACTCATGCTCCGCTTGATTAAGCCAAAATACTTCATGCCTGTCCACGGTGAATACCGCATGCAAAAAGTCCATGCTGGACTAGCAGTGGATACTGGTGTTGAGAAGGACAATATCTTTATCATGAGTAATGGTGATGTGCTTGCCCTTACTGCTGACTCAGCTCGTATTGCAGGTCATTTCAACGCCCAAGACATCTATGTCGATGGAAATCGTATCGGTGAAATCGGCGCAGCTGTCCTCAAAGACCGTCGTGATCTATCTGAAGACGGTGTCGTTTTAGCAGTCGCAACTGTTGACTTCAAGTCGCAGATGATTCTATCTGGTCCAGACATCCTCAGCCGAGGCTTTGTCTACATGAGAGAGTCTGGCGACCTGATTCGCCAAAGCCAGCGTATCCTCTTCAATGCCATTCGTATCGCACTGAAAAACAAGGATGCTAGCGTGCAATCTGTCAATGGTGCCATTGTCAACGCTATTCGCCCCTTCCTCTATGAAAATACCGAACGTGAACCGATTATCATCCCGATGATCCTCACACCAGATGAAGAATAATACTCTTCGAAAATCTCTTCAAACCACGTCAGCTTCGCCTTGCCGTATATATGGTTACTGACTTCGTCAGTTCTATCCACAACCTCAAAGCAGTGCTTTGAGCAACCTACGGCTAGCTTCCTAGTTTGCTCTTTGATTTTCATTGAGTACAAGTCAACAAAACAGCCCCGTCTTCGGAGCTGTTTTTCTCTATGCTTTCTTTTGAGATTAAAACTCAATGAAAATCAGACCAGAAGGCTAGGAAAATGCATAACTTGAGTTAGCTCCCATAGTTCGGGGAACTATGGGAGGTTGGAGATGAATCAAAGCCAAGCTTTGAACTCATTCGTAAGAAGCCGACGACGTATCATTTTGATTTTTGAAGAGTTTTAGAAATACTACGATTTTTACCTTCCAGATACACCATCAAAATAGAAATATCTGCTGGGTTTACTCCCGAAATACGGCTGGCTTGACCGATGGTTTCTGGATTGATGAGTTTGAACTTCTGACGAGCTTCGGTTGCGATAGAATCAATGTCATCCCAATCAATATTGGCTGGAATGCGTTTTTCTTCCATACGTTTCATCTTAGCAACCTGGTCCATGGCTTTGGAAATATAGCCTTCGTACTTGATTTCTGTTTCAATCAATTCGATAATCTTGTCATCCAAGTCCTCTGCAGCTGGTCCGATGAAGGCCACCACATCTTGGTAAGAAACTTCTGGACGGCGAAGGAACTCCTTGGCTGTCACTGCATCTGTCAACGGCTTGAAGCCCATCTCCTCAACCTTGGCATTGGTTTCCTTGACTGGCTTGAGTTTGATGCTGTCTAGGCGTTTCATCTCATTTTCAAATTGATTTTTCTTGATTTCAAAGCGAGTCCAGCGTTCATCATCCACAAGACCAATCTCACGGCCCATCTCAGTCAAACGCATATCAGCATTGTCATGGCGGAGAATGAGGCGGTATTCAGCACGACTGGTCAAAAGGCGATAAGGCTCAATCGTTCCCTTGGTCACCAAGTCATCAATCATCACCCCGATATAACCGTCACTGCGCTTCAAAATCAACTCAGGTTTACCTTGGATTTTCAGAGCCGCATTGATCCCAGCGATAATCCCTTGGCCTGCTGCCTCTTCATAACCTGACGTTCCATTAGTCTGACCAGCAGTGAAAAGTCCGGAGATTTTCTTGGTTTCCAGAGTCGCACGCAACTGGTGTGGCAAGACCATATCGTACTCGATGGCATAACCTGTTCGCATCATCTCTGCATTTTCCAAACCTTTGATAGAATGAACCAGCTCACGTTGCACATCTTCAGGTAAACTGGTTGAGAGGCCTTGGACATAGACTTCCTCTGTATTGCGCCCTTCTGGCTCTAGGAAAAGTTGGTGGCGTTCCTTGTCTGCAAAGCGCACAATCTTGTCCTCAATCGACGGACAGTAACGAGGGCCCACTCCCTTGACCACACCTGTAAACATAGGCGCA
The DNA here is from genome assembly GCF_013277255.1 of Streptococcus sp. 2154. Lineage (NCBI taxonomy): Bacteria > Bacillati > Bacillota > Bacilli > Lactobacillales > Streptococcaceae > Streptococcus > Streptococcus sp. 2154. Next base: position 3,027 of record NZ_VMMK01000018.1, on the reverse strand, counting down.
CGGTGGAGGTTGTTTTGGATAATCTCATGACTGGTACCATTGGTATAGGTCAACCAGCATGGCACTTGATCCTTGACATAGTCCTCATCACGTGAAGTATATGAGAAGTGATTTGGCGCTTCGTCTCCTGGCTGAATCTCTGTCACATCATAATTGATAGAAGAAGCCTTGACACGTGGAGGCGTCCCTGTCTTGAAACGACCAATTTCGAGTCCCAGTTCCTTGAGATTATCAGCAAGGTTAATAGAAGCTAGGCTGTGGTTAGGGCCTGATGAGTACTTGAGATCTCCGATGATAATTTCCCCACGAAGGGCCGTCCCTGTCGTCACGATAACAGCCTTAGCAGCATATTCTTGATGGGTAGCTGTACGCACACCGACAACCTTGCCGTCTTCCACTAAAATCTCATCAATCATGGTTTGACGAAGGGTCAGATTTTCTTGATTTTCAACCGTCTTGCGCATTTCCTTAGAGTAAAGTTCCTTATCAGCCTGCGCACGAAGGGCACGGACGGCTGGCCCCTTCCCTGTGTTAAGCATCTTCATCTGGATGTAAGTCTTGTCAATGGTTTTGGCCATCTCGCCACCGAGGGCATCGACTTCACGCACGACAATCCCCTTGGCAGAACCACCGATAGAGGGATTACAAGGCATGAAAGCCAGCATTTCAATATTGATGGTCGCAAGCAGGACCTTACAGCCCATACGGCTAGCGGCCAAGGAAGCCTCAACCCCAGCGTGTCCCGCACCAATTACAATAATATCGTATTCTTCAGTAAAATGATAAGTCATGTTTCTCTCCTATTCCTCAAGATGAATGTGTCTTAGTTGGCCTTCCCAATCTGGTAGGGCTGTTTTTAAAAAGGCTGGAACTAGCTGGATATTCTGGAGCTTATCCAAGTCAATCCACTCACAGGGCTGCCTTTTCTCATCTTCCTGCATGGTCAACGGGGCATCTTCAAGCAAATCCACCAGATAATGAAACTCGATATTGTGATAGGAAACGCCGTCCACTTCAAAACGATTTTCAACCACAAAAGCTAGCTGCCCAGCTTGAGATTTAACACCCAGTTCTTCCTTCACTTCACGGACTACCGCGTCTTCCGTTTTTTCGTTAACTTGAATCGCACCGCCGATAATGTAATACTTGCCCTTGTCTTTGGTGACTAGAAGCTTGCGATTTTGAAGAATCAAAGCTGTCGCCCGAACACCAAAAACCGTATTGTCTACTTTTGTCCGAAAGTCTTGTTGAGTCATTCTTGTCCTTTCCCTTAAACGACACAAAAACAGTCAAAACTACAAAGAAGTGCAGGACAAAAAAGCCTGCAACATCCATGAGCTTTGACCATCATTTCTATTGCTGTTATTATTGTAGCAAATTGAGAAAATTTGTCAATCTAAATGTACTGACAAACTTGTCCATCGCGGTAAGCATTGTCAATCAAACCACCACCTAGACACTCTTCGCCATCGTAAAAGACAACTGCCTGTCCTGGTGTAATCGCGCGTTGTGGTTCCGCAAAGATGACCTCTGCCTTGTCTCCTTTGACATGGACGGTCACCTTAGAGTCAGGCTGACGGTAACGGAATTTAGCCGTACATTCTAGCGTAAACTCTTCTGGCATTTCACGAGTAAAGTGGACTTGACTGGCTTCTAGGCTAGTTGACATGAGCGAATCATGGTAGAATCCTTGTCCTACATAGAGAATATTCTTGCTTAGATCTTTTCCGACAACGAACCAAGGGGCATTGTCACCGCCGTGTTGCCCACCGATACCGAGTCCGCCACGCTGACCGATTGTATAGTACATAAGACCTGCATGCTCGCCCATATCGCGACCATCCACAGTCATCATGCGACCAGGCTGAGCTGGCAGGTAGTTGCTGAGGAAGTTTTTAAAGTTCTTTTCTCCGATAAAGCAAATCCCTGTCGAGTCTTTCTTCTTAGCAGTCGAAAGGCCTGCTTCTTCTGCTAGTTTTCGAACTTCAGGCTTTTCCAAATGTCCTAGTGGGAACATGGTTTTTTGAAGTTGTTCTTGCGAAAGTTGGCTGAGGAAATAGGTCTGGTCCTTGCCATTGTCCACGCCACGAAGCATGTGAACAGTGCCGTCCTCATCACGCGCCACTCGAGCATAATGCCCAGTCGCTACATAGTCTGCCCCCAAGGTCATGGCATAGTCCAAAAAGGCCTTGAACTTGATTTCCTTGTTGCACATAACGTCCGGATTTGGCGTGCGCCCTGCACGGTATTCCGCTAGGAAATACTCAAAAACGCGGTCCCAGTACTCTTTTTCAAAATTGACAGAGTAGTAAGGAATACCAATCTGGTCTGCCACCGCAGCCACATCCTTATAATCTTCGGTCGCCGTACAGACGCCGTTTTCATCTGTGTCATCCCAGTTCTTCATGAAGATACCGATCACATCGTAGCCCTGCTCCTTGAGCAAAAGAGCCGTCACCGACGAATCAACACCACCACTCATCCCCACAACAACACGTGTTTTAGAGTTATCACTCATGGTAAGTCTCCCATCTATTCGTTTATTTATACCCCTCAAAATTCTATTTACTATGACTTTCAATAGAATTTCTTCGAGTATAGTCTTTTCGTTTGCTTTTAGGACTAGGCAACGAGTCGCAGGCATAACTTGAGTTCGCTCAATTAGTCTGGGAGACTGATTGAGGTTATAAATCAGACAAGCTCAGCTTGAATCTCATTTCGAGTTAACGACGTAATAAAAGATAAGCGAAATGACTAGTTCACGATTGAAGGTCGTGTGTGCTTTAACGATTGAAGGTCGCTTGAGCAGTATTCATTATAACATGCTTGGTTAGAGAAGACAAGGAAAGGAGCCAATCTTGACTCCTTTATTGAAGAAATTGTTTTAACCTTGTCCTTTCTTTTCTAAGCCGAAAATGAAATGGTAATCGATAAAGATGCCCATGATTGAATAGGCACATAAAATATCCTATACTTACCTTCCATTATTCCGTGATTGAATGTATTTATACTGGACTAAAATCAAAA
>NZ_VMMK01000017.1:46174-92834 GCF_013277255.1 Streptococcus sp. 2154 | reverse complement strand
CTAACAGTCTCTACGGAACAACCAAGTAAATCACATAATGTATTGCCAAATACAGGAACAGAATCAAATGCGACTCTTGCTTCTCTAGGACTTCTTGGTATGCTAAGTGGACTCGGATTTGCTCTTAGAAAGAAAAAAGAAGACTAAAAATTTAGTCAAATGAACATTCATTCTTTTGTATTGTAAAGACAAACTAGATTGGTTCTGGGAATCGTGTTCGTCATAAAATACAAAGAATGTTTAGATAAAGAAAGCGAACAATGCTAGGATTTTGTTAAAGGGAATTCTAAGTATTGTTCGCTTTTGTGGTATAATAAGTACTATGCAGAAAAAACCAACGTCAGCCTATGTGCACATCCCATTTTGTACCCAGATTTGTTATTATTGTGATTTTTCAAAAGTTTTTATTAAGAATCAGCCAGTCAACAGTTATTTAGAGCATCTGTTAGAAGAGTTTCGTTCTTATGATATTCAAAAGTTGCGGACCATCTACATCGGTGGTGGAACACCGACAGCCCTGTCGGCTCCGCAACTGGAGGTGTTACTGAATGGCTTGACTAAAAACTTGGACTTGTCTGTCTTGGAAGAGTTGACTATTGAAGCCAATCCAGGCGATTTGGATGCGGATAAGATAGCTGTTTTGAAAAATTCGGCTGTCAATCGTGTTTCGCTAGGTGTCCAGACCTTTGATGATAAGATGTTGAAAAAGATTGGGCGCAGTCATTTGGAGAAGGATATTTATGAAAATATCGACCGTCTGAAACTGGCTGGTTTTGACAATATCTCTATTGATTTGATTTATGCACTGCCTGGTCAGACCATGGAGCAGGTCCAGGAAAATGTGGCTAAGGCCATTGGACTGGATATTCCCCACATGAGTTTGTATAGCTTGATTTTAGAAAACCACACGGTCTTTATGAACCGCATGCGGCGAGGAAAATTGCCTCTGCCTAAGGAGGAGCTGGAAGCTGAGATGTTTGAGTACATCATCACTGAGCTTGAGCGAGCAGGCTTTGAGCATTATGAGATTTCTAATTTCTCCAAACCTGGTTTTGAAAGTCGCCACAATCTTATGTACTGGGACAATGCTGAATACTATGGCATCGGTGCTGGAGCATCTGGTTATGTCAATGGTATTCGATATAAAAATCATGGTCCCATTCGCCATTATCTTAATGCGGTTGAGGAAGGCAATGCTCGTATCACAGAGGAGTACCTGAGTCAAAAAGAGCAAATGGAAGAAGAAATGTTCCTGGGACTCCGCAAGAAATCAGGAGTCTCCATGGCGCGATTTGAGGAAAAATTTGGACGGTCTTTTGATGGACTTTATGGAGAAATTGTCAGAGGCTTGGTTCAACAGGGTCTCATGCAAATAGAGGGTGACCGAGTTCGCATGACAAAAAGAGGTCTCTTCTTAGGAGACACCGTAGCAGAACGATTTATTTTGGAGTAGGATGATGGGCTTAACTTATCAAATGAAAATGAAAATTCCTTTTGATATGGCTGACATGAACGGTCATATCAAACTTCCAGATGTGATTTTGCTGTCTCTGCAAGTTTCAGGGATGCAGTCGATTGAGCTGGGAGTTAGTGATAAGGCTATTTTAGAAGAGCATAATCTGGTCTGGATTATCACAGACTATGATATTGAGGTGGTTCGTTTGCCTCGTTTTGCGGAAGAAATTACCATCGAAACGGAAGCTTTGAGCTACAATCGACTTTTTTGCTACCGTCGCTTTACCATTTATGATGAAGCGGGGCAGGAACTCATCCACATGATGGCTACCTTTGTTCTCATGGACCGAGACAGTCGAAAAGTCCATGCTGTCGAACCTGAGATTGTGGCTCCTTACCAGTCTGATTTTGATAAAAAGCTCATCCGCGGACCAAAGTATGAATCCTTGGACGAGCCAGTCAGCAAGGATTACCATGTTCGTTTTTACGACTTGGATATGAATGGCCATGTCAATAACAGTAAATACTTGGACTGGATTTTTGAGGTTATGGGAGCGGAATTTTTGACCCACTATATTCCCAAGAAAATCAATCTCAAGTATGTCAAGGAAGTTCGACCAGGTGGGGTGATCACATCGTCTGTTGAACGGACTGGACTGGAAAGTAAGCATGAGATTACAAGCGACGGTGCGACCAATGCTCAAGCTATCATCACTTGGCAAGAAATAAAAAAGGATTAGGGAAAAATAGATGAAATATAAAGGCTATTTAATTGATTTAGACGGAACCATTTATAAAGGCAAAGACAGAATTCCAGCAGGAGAGGCTTTTGTTCACGAATTGCAAAAGCGAGACATCCCCTATCTCTTTGTAACCAACAATACAACCCGTACTCCAGAGAGTGTTAAGGAGATGTTGGCTCAGAATTTTAATATCGATACGCCTCTATCGACTGTCTACACAGCGACTTTGGCGACTATCGACTATATGAACGACTTGGGGCTTGAAAAGACCGTCTATGTCATCGGAGAAGCAGGGCTTAAGGAAGCCATCAAGGCGGCTGGTTATGTCGAAGACAAGGAAAATCCTGCCTATGTAGTAGTAGGTCTGGACTGGCAAGTTGACTATGAAAAATTTGCGACAGCAACTCTAGCTATTCAAAAGGGTGCTCACTTTATCGGAACCAACCCTGACCTCAACATCCCGACAGAACGAGGGCTTTTGCCGGGGGCTGGTTCGCTGATTACCCTGCTTGAAGTAGCAACACGAGTGAAGCCTGTTTATATTGGGAAACCAAATGCCATTATTATGGACAAGGCAGTTGAACACTTAGATTTGGAACGTGAAGAGTTGATTATGGTTGGGGACAACTACTTAACAGATATTCGAGCAGGAATTGACAATGGCATTCCAACGCTCTTGGTGACGACAGGTTTCACCAAGGCAGAAGAAGTAGCAGACCTACCAATCGCACCGACTCATGTAGTTTCTAGCCTTGCGGAGTGGAATTTTGATGAAAACTAAACTGACCTTTTGGAGCTCTATGCTCTTTCTACTCTCCCTCTCAATCCTTTTGACTATTTATTTGGCTTGGATTTTTTATCCGCTGGAAATCAAGTGGCTAAACTTAACGGATCGAGTCTATCTAAAACCAGAAACCATTCAATACAATTTTCATATCTTGATGAATTATCTGACTAATCCTTTTAGTCAGGTCCTAGAGATGCCAGATTTTCGTTCGTCAGCAGCTGGTCTGCACCATTTCGCAGTGGTCAAGAATCTCTTTCATTTGGTTCAGCTAGTAGCTCTAGTGACACTACCAAGTTTCTATGTCTTTGTCAAAGGGATTGTGAAAAAGGGCTTCTTGTCTCTATTTAGTAAAGTGCTTTTGGCTCTAGTGGTTTTGCCCTTACTGATTGGGCTTGGGGGAGTTTTGATTGGTTTTGACCAATTCTTTACTCTGTTCCATCAAATTCTCTTTGTGGGAGATGATACCTGGCTTTTTGATCCAGCCAAGGATCCTGTTATACTGATTTTGCCAGAGACCTTCTTCCTTCATGCCTTCCTTCTCTTTTTTGCCCTCTATGAAAGCTTCTTTGGCTATCTTTATCTGAAAAGTCGGAGAAAGTGAACCGAAAGCTGTTTTTAATTTGTATATATAAAAATGTATACAAATTAAAGCTATCCTTAAGAGTGAATTAAGCAAATCTAATTGTGTCAATCGTTCGCGAACAGTCTATTTTTCTTGAAAAAATAGGCTTTTTTTCTAAAAATCTCTAGTCAAGCGCTTTATTTTTTTGTATAATAGAAGTAGCAAAGTATAGATAAGAAGAGAAAAGCATGATTACACTATTTCTATCACCGAGCTGTACATCATGTCGTAAGGCTAAGGCCTGGTTAGAAAAACATAAGGTTCCCTTTGTGGAACACAATATTATGACCAGTCCTTTAACAAGAAAAGAATTGCAACACATCCTTTCCTTGACCGAAAATGGTACTGATGACATCATTTCAACTCGTTCAAAAATTTTTCAAAAATTGAATATTGATGTAGAGAGTATTTCGGTATCGGAATTGCTTCATTTGATTGAGCAGTATCCTAGTCTTTTGCGTCGTCCAATTATTATTGATGCCAAGCGCATGCAAATCGGTTTTAATGAAGATGAGATTCGTGCTTTTCTCCCTCGTAGTTACCGTAAGCAAGAACTAAAAGAAGCAAGAATGAGAGCTGGTATTAGTTAATGAACAAACAGTATAGTTACCCACTAGATTTGTCGTGGAGCACTGAAGAACTTGCTTCAGTGCTTTCTTTTTTTAATGATGTTGAAGCTGCCTATGAAGGCAAGGTAGAGGCTAAAAAGTTACTGGACTCCTATAAGCGATTCAAGGCGGTTGTGCCAAGAAAGAGTGAAGAAAAACGTTTGGGACGAGAATTTGAAACAGTCAGTGGCTATTCGCTTTACCGAGCAGTTCAGGCGGCTAAGGAAAAAGGGGAAGGAAAGATTTCTCTTGGAAGGTAAATTTGAATTTGCTAAAGAGCTAATTAAGAAAGCGGGTCAGTACATCCTTGACCACATGCAGGAAGACTTGCGTGTTGAGACCAAGTCCTCTCCAACAGATTTGGTGACCAGACTGGACAAGGAAGTTCAGGAACTCTTGGTTGGTGAGATTTTGTCCCGTTATCCTGAGGATAAGATTTGTGCTGAAGAAGGGTGTCTGCGAGCTTCGGTTCAAGAGGGCAAGGTTTGGGTCATTGATCCCATTGATGGTACCAATAACTTTGTAGCCCAGCAGGAAGATTTTGCTGTTATGATGGCTTATTTTGAAAATGGTCAGGGACAGTTTGGCCTAATTTATGATGTGGTCAAAGGGGATTGTTACCACGGTGGTGGGGTCTTTCCAGTTTGTCGAAATAATAAGCCCCTAGCTCCCTTTAAACCAAAACCACTTGGAGATTTTCTCATTGCAGGAAATAGTGGTATGCTAGAAACCAATGAATGGGGACTAGCTGATTTGAGTCGAGCCGTCCTCGGTGTTCGTGTCTATGGGAGTGCGGCCATTAGTTTTGCCAAGATTTTGTCAGGGCGTTTGTTGACCTATGTCACTTATCTGCAACCATGGGATTATGCTGCGGCTAGTATTTTAGGGGAAAGTCTGGGCTATCGGGTGGTGACCCTATCTGGTCAACCGCTTGATTTTCAAACCAGACAACCGGTCATGATGCTACCTCTTGAGATGCAGGAGGAAATTCAGTCCTATATTTACGAAAGGAAAAGAACTTAAATGCAATTTCCAGAAGGATTTGTTGAAAAATATGAAGAGATACTAGGAGATGAGGCAAGAGATTTTCTTGCCTCTTTTGAGGAGGAAGCGGTTTCGGCCTTTCGGGTCAATCCTTTAAAAGAAGCGCAACTTTCCTTTTCTGATACCATTCCTCAAACTCCTTGGGGACATTATGGGAAGGTTTCAGGGAAATCGCCTGAGCATGCTACTGGTTTAGTTTATTCGCAAGAACCTGCTGCTCAGATGGTTGCTCAGGTAGCCCAGCCCAGTCCTGGTATGAAGGTCTTGGACTTGGCAGCTGCACCGGGAGGTAAATCAACTCAACTAGCAGCCTATCTAGCTGGAGAGGGCCTTCTCGTCTCCAATGAAATTTCAAGCAAACGGGCTAAGATTTTAGTAGAAAACATGGAGCGCTTTGGAGCGACAAATGTTGTGGTGACCAATGAATCTGCTGACCGCTTGGCCAAGGTCTTTAAAGGCTATTTTGACCTCATTGTCCTTGATGCCCCTTGCTCTGGTGAAGGAATGTTTCGTAAGCAACCAGATGCTATGAACTATTGGAGCTTAGAGTATCCGAGTCAATGTGCTAGCTTGCAAAGAGAAATTTTAGCAGATGCAGTAACCATGCTAGCTGAAGGTGGTCGTCTGGTTTATTCAACCTGTACCTGGGCACCCGAGGAAAACGAAGAGATTGTTAAGTGGTTGCTGGAAGAGTATGATTTTGATTTGTTGCCAGTAGAGCATATCAATGGAATGGTAGCTGGTATTGACCTGCCAGAAACGGCTCGGATGTACCCTCATCAGTTTAAGGGAGAGGGTCAGTTTGTAGCCCATCTACAGTTTAAGGGTAACAATCCAACTCCTAAATGTAAGGCAAGTAAGAGCAATCTTGGTCGAGAACAAGTTGCCTTGTGGCAAGAATTTGCCCAAAACCATTTGAAGGTCAATCTACCGGGAATCTTGCAGACTTTTGGGGACCAACTCTATCTCTTACCAGAACTCTTGCCAGATTTAGGTAAGCTCAAGATTGCTCGCAATGGACTACATCTGGGCACTTTTAAGAAGAAACGCTTTGAGCCCAGTTTTGCTCTTGGTCTAGCCTTGAAACCGAGTCAGGTCGAACAATCGGTTGAAATTGGCCAAGAAGCGTTTGTCAAGTATGTGGCTGGAGAAACTGTTCAGCTGGCAGAAAGTCTGCCAAATGGTTGGTACCAAGTTTTGGTTAAAGGCAATGGCTTGGGCTTTGCAAAGGTTACTGGAAATGTTTTGAAAAATTATTTTCCAAAAGGCCTCAGATTCAAGTGAAAATGCTAGTCAAATATCTTATTCTATGTTATAGTGAAAGTATGGATTTTTTTAGTAGGATGATTCTTGATATCTTGATTGCCATCACATGTAGTTTTACTACTCAATGAAAATCAAAGAGCAAACTAGGAAGCTAGCCATAGATAGCTCAAAATACTGTTTTGAGGTTGCAAATAGGACTGACGGAGTCAGTTACAAAGCATTGCTTTAAAGTTGTAGATAGGACTGACCAAATAGGTACATACCTATAACAAGGCAAGGCTGACCTGGTTTGAAGAGATTTTCAAAGAGTACAAGAAGTTTAGTTATTAGCGTTCTTACCGCTTGTAAACTAGATTTCCCATAAAATAGAATCTTTTCCTTTTAGTTGTAAACTAGTCTGGGAGAGTAGAGAGGTTTGAGATACCTTTCTAGCTTTTGGATTATCATCTAAGGAGAGTAACCTTTTCCTTGCATTAAAAAGGGGAAAAAGAGACACGAAATGACTATAATGGGTGACAATGGGGGAAGGGATAGACAAGAGATTTTATCCACATATGAAAAAAGGAGGTTAGAAAAGAGTAATATAGCCTATATTATATAAATAATCAATTGCGCAGAAATTTGGTAAGAATTCATGCGTCAACTCATAAAGAACTACTTAAAAAATTCACAGTATTCATAATTATTTTCGAGGAGAAAAACAGTGAAAAAAAGAAAAAAGCTTGCTCTGTCTCTTATCGCTTTTTGGCTGACGGCTTGTTTAGTAGGCTGTGCTAGCTGGATTGATCGTGGAGAATCCATAACGGCTGTTGGCTCAACTGCCTTGCAACCCTTGGTTGAAGTAGCGGCAGATGAATTTGGCACGATCCATGTTGGAAAAACGGTCAATGTCCAAGGGGGAGGTTCTGGTACAGGCTTGTCCCAGGTTCAGTCTGGGGCAGTTGATATAGGAAACTCAGATGTATTTGCTGAGGAAAAAGACGGAATTGATGCTTCTGCTCTTGTTGACCACAAGGTCGCGGTAGCTGGCTTGGCTCTGATTGCCAATAAGGAGGTTGATGTTGATAACCTAACGACAGAGCAACTTCGTCAAATCTTCATAGGTGAGGTAACCAATTGGAAAGAGGTTGGTGGTAAGGACTTACCCATCTCTGTTATCAATCGGGCAGCCGGCTCTGGCTCTCGTGCTACCTTTGATACTGTCATTATGGAAGGTCAGTCCGCCATGCAAAGTCAGGAGCAGGATTCAAATGGAGCGGTAAAATCAATCGTATCAAAAAGTCCAGGAGCTATCTCTTATTTATCTCTTACCTATATAGATGATTCGGTCAAAAGCATGAAGTTGAATGGCTATGACTTAAGTCCAGAAAATATAAGTAGCAATAATTGGCCCTTGTGGTCTTATGAGCATATGTATACATTGGGGCAGCCCAATGAGTTGGCTGCAGAATTTCTCAATTTTGTTCTCTCGGATGAGACCCAAGAAGGGATTGTCAAAGGATTGAAGTATATTCCGATTAAGGAAATGAAGGTTGAAAAAGATGCTGCCGGAACTGTGACAGTGTTGGAAGGGAGACAATAATGAATCAAGAAGAATTAGCTAAGAAAATGTTGCTTCCATCAAAGAATTCTCGTCTGGAGAAATTAGGAAAAGGTTTGACCTTTGCCTGTCTTTCTTTGATAGTCATCCTTGTGGCCATGATTTTGGTTTTCGTAGCGCAAAAAGGCTTGTCGACCTTCTTTGTCAATGGTGTGAATATCTTTGACTTTCTTTTGGGAGGAACTTGGAATCCTTCTAGTAAAGAATTTGGTGCCCTTCCTATGATTTTGGGTTCCTTTATCGTTACCATTCTCTCAGCCCTTATCGCAACACCCTTTGCTATTGGTGCAGCAGTTTTTATGACCGAAGTATCACCAAAAGGGGCGAAGATTTTGCAACCAGCTATTGAACTCCTGGTTGGGATTCCTTCAGTAGTGTACGGATTTATTGGCTTGCAAGTCGTCGTTCCCTTTGTTCGCAGTGTCTTTGGTGGGACTGGTTTTGGGATTTTGTCAGGGATTTCCGTCCTCTTTGTCATGATTTTGCCGACCGTAACCTTTATGACAACGGATAGCTTGCGTGCGGTTCCTCGTTATTATCGTGAAGCCAGTTTCGCTATGGGAGCCACTCGCTGGCAGACTATCTGGCGTGTGATCTTGAAGGCGGCCCGTTCTGGTATTTTCACTGCAGTGGTCTTTGGGATGGCGCGTGCCTTTGGTGAGGCTTTAGCTATCCAGATGGTTGTCGGAAACTCAGCTGTTATTCCAACTTCCTTGACCACACCAGCTGCAACTTTAACTTCTATATTAACTATGGGAATTGGGAACACTGTCATGGGAACTGTAAATAATAATGTTCTCTGGTCACTGGCCTTGGTACTGCTCTTGATGAGTTTAGTTTTTAACAGTGTGATTAAATTGATTACGAAAGAAAGAGGAAAGAAAAATTATGCGCGCTAAGAAATTAGATAAACTTGCAACAGCTGTCCTCTATACGATTGCTAGCATCATTGTGACAATCTTGGCTTCCTTGATTCTCTATATCTTGGTTCGGGGCTTGCCCCATATCTCTTGGTCTTTCTTGACTGGAAGGTCTTCTGCTTTTCAAGCAGGTGGTGGGATTGGCATTCAGCTTTACAATTCCTTTTTCCTATTGGTCATTACCTTGATTATTTCTGTACCTCTTTCTATGGGAGCTGGGATTTACTTGGCTGAATATGCTAAAAAAGGTCCTGTTACCAACTTTGTGCGGACTTGTATTGAAATTTTGTCCTCTTTACCATCAGTGGTGGTGGGTCTCTTTGGTTACTTGATCTTTGTAGTCCAGTTTGAGTATGGATTTTCAATCATTTCAGGTGCCTTGGCCTTGACAGTCTTTAACTTGCCTCAGATGACGCGTAATGTAGAGGATAGTTTGAAACATGTTCACCATACCCAACGTGAGGCTGGTCTGGCTCTTGGGATTTCTCGTTGGGAGACAGTGGTTCATGTTGTTATTCCAGAAGCGCTTCCAGGTATTGTAACGGGTGTCGTCTTGGCATCTGGTCGTATCTTTGGCGAAGCTGCAGCTCTGATTTATACAGCAGGGCAATCGGCGCCAGCTCTTGACTGGTCTAACTGGAATATCCTCAGTGTGACTAGCCCCATCTCTATCTTCCGTCAAGCAGAAACCTTGGCTGTCCATATCTGGAAAGTCAATAGTGAAGGCACTATTCCAGATGGAACTATTGTATCAGCAGGTTCTGCCGCTGTGCTCCTAATCTTTATCCTGATTTTTAACTTTGGAGCTCGTAAGTTCGGAAACTATCTACACAAGAAATTAACCGCTGTCTAAAGGAGAAGCCATGTCAACATATAACTGGGATGAGAAGCATATCCTTACCTTTCCTGAAGAAAAAGTAGCCCTTTCTACTAAGGATGTCCATGTTTACTATGGTAAAAATGAATCCATTAAGGGGATTGATATGCAATTTGAAAGAAATAAAATTACAGCTTTGATTGGTCCGTCGGGATCGGGGAAATCTACCTACTTACGCAGTCTCAATCGCATGAATGATACTATTGATATTGCTAAAGTAACTGGGCAGATTCTCTATCGTGGAATTGATGTCAACCGTCCAGAAATCAACGTTTATGAAATGCGTAAACACATTGGAATGGTTTTTCAACGCCCTAATCCATTTGCTAAGTCAATTTACCGTAATATTACCTTTGCGCATGAACGTGCTGGAGTTAAGGATAAGCAAGTCCTAGATGAAATCGTAGAAACCTCCCTTCGTCAGGCTGCCCTCTGGGATCAGGTTAAAGACGATCTCCACAAGTCAGCCTTGACCTTATCAGGTGGTCAGCAACAACGTCTCTGTATTGCTCGTGCCATCTCTGTTAAGCCAGATATCCTCTTAATGGATGAGCCAGCCTCAGCCTTGGATCCGATTGCGACCATGCAACTAGAAGAGACCATGTTTGAGCTCAAGAAAGACTTTACCATCATCATTGTAACGCATAATATGCAGCAGGCTGCTCGTGCAAGTGACTATACAGGCTTCTTTTACTTGGGTGATTTGATTGAGTATGACAAAACTGCAACTATTTTCCAAAATGCCAAGCTACAGTCCACCAATGACTATGTATCTGGTCACTTTGGTTAGAAAGGAAACCGTATGACAGATGCGATTTTACAGGTATCAGACCTGTCCGTTTATTATAATAAAAAGAAGGCTTTGAATAGTGTTTCCCTATCTTTCCAACCTAAGGAAATTACAGCCTTGATTGGTCCATCTGGATCAGGGAAGTCAACCCTCCTCAAGTCTCTCAACCGCATGGGAGATCTCAATCCAGAGGTGACAACAACTGGATCCGTGGTGTACAATGGTCACAACATCTACAGTCCGCGTACAGATACGGTTGAATTACGTAAGGAAATCGGAATGGTTTTCCAACAACCTAATCCTTTCCCTATGACTATCTATGAGAATGTTGTCTACGGGCTTCGTATCAATGGAATTAAGGATAAGCTGGTTCTGGATGAAGCCGTAGAAAAAGCCTTGCAAGGTGCCTCTATCTGGGATGAGGTCAAGGATCGTCTACATGATTCAGCTATTGGATTGTCAGGTGGTCAACAGCAGCGTGTCTGCGTGGCCCGTGTCTTGGCAACCAGTCCTAAAATCATCCTCTTGGATGAGCCAACTTCGGCTTTGGATCCGATTTCAGCTGGTAAAATTGAGGAAACCTTGTATGGTCTAAAAGACAAGTACACCATGCTTCTGGTAACCCGTTCCATGCAACAAGCTTCACGTATCTCTGATAAGACAGGATTTTTCCTAGATGGAGATTTGATTGAATTTAATGATACCAAGCAGATGTTCCTTGATCCCCAACACAAGGAAACGGAAGACTATATTACAGGAAAATTTGGATAAGGAGATGAAAGATGTTACGATCTCAATTTGAAGAAGATTTAGAGAAATTACATAACCAGTTCTACGCTATGGGACAAGAAGTGCTCTCACAAATCAATCGTACGGTGCGTGCCTTTGTCACGCATGACCGTGACCTGGCAAAAGAGGTCATCGAAGATGACGCAGAAGTAAATGAATACGAAGTGAAACTGGAAAAGAAATCATTTGAAATGATTGCACTCCAACAACCAGTCTCTCAAGATTTGCGTACAGTCTTGACTGTCCTTAAGGCTGTATCAGATGTGGAGCGTATGGGGGATCACGCTGTAGCCATTGCCCAGGCAACCATCCGTATGAAGGGGGAAGAACGCATCCCAGCTGTAGAGGAAGAAATTCAAAAAATGGGACGTGAAGTTAAAAGCGTTGTTGAAGCAGCACTTGATCTTTATCTTAATGGTTCTGTTGACGACGCATACCGGGTAGCCTCCATGGATGAGCAAATTAACCACTATTTTGAAACTATCCGTGACCTTGCGACTGAAGAGATTAAGAAAAATCCAGAAGCCATTGTTACGGGTCGTGATTATTTCCAAGTTATTTCCTACTTGGAGCGTATCGGTGACTATGCTAAAAATATCTGTGAATGGGTTGTTTACTTTGAAACAGGTAAGATTGTCGAATTATAAAGTATTCAAAGGATAAAATTATTGTGAAAGCTTACTTTTTAATACAGTAAGCTTTCATTGTATAGATAGTTTGCTTTGTCAGAGGTGAATAATGAACTACATACAGAATATCAGAAAAAAGTTGGAAAAGATAAGATTATTTTAAATTTTACCTGTGGAATATTAAGTCAATTAGGAAAAATTTTATTACAAAAACGAGCAGATAAAGGAACGTGGGGATTACCAGGTGGTGCTCTTGAATTAGGAGAATCGGCTTTAGAAGCTTTAGTACGAGAGTTTTATGAAGAAACAGGAGTCGAAGTGAGGGTGGAAAAACTCTTAAATGTTTATACAAAATATTCAGACAGTTATCCGAATGGTGATGAGGCTCAAGTTCTTACAATCTTGTATTTAGTTTCATCTGAAACTTCTATCTCTACAAATTTTTTTACAAGTGATGAAACTTTAGAATTAGGATTTTTTGATCATAGTGACATACAAAATATTGCAATTGTAAACCAGCAGCATCAAGATATGATAAATGATTTTTTTGAAAATAAGTTCCCAATAGATAGATAAACTAACCACTGTATTTCTATTTTTTAGTAAATATATTTTATGAAAATGCAAGAAAACACTTGACAAGTAACTTAGATATCGTTATAATTATACAAAATTAACAGAGGGGTTGTTTATTTATGAAATCAAAAAAATGGATATTTGTTTTATGTAGTTTTCTTGCAAGTTTCTTCTTAGTAGCTTGCCAGTCAGGTTCGAATGGTTCTCAGTCAGCTGTTGAGGCGATTAAGCAAAAGGGGAAATTGGTTGTGGCGACAAGTCCTGACTATGCACCTTTTGAATTTCAGTCTTTAGTTGACGGGAAAAATCAGGTAGTCGGTGCAGACATCGACATGGCTCAGGCTATCGCTGATGAACTTGGGGTTAAGTTGGAAATCTCAAGCATGAGTTTTGACAATGTTTTGACCAGTCTTCAAACAGGTAAGGCTGACCTGGCAGTTGCGGGAATTAGCGCTACTGACGAGAGAAAAGAAGTCTTTGATTTTTCAATCCCTTACTATGAAAACAAGATTAGTTTCTTGGTTCGTAAGGCTGATGTAGAAAAATACAAGGATTTAACTAGCCTTGAAAGTGCTAATATTGCGGCTCAAAAAGGGACTGTTCCAGAATCAATGGTCAAGGAACAATTGCCAAAAGCTCAATTAACTTCCCTAACTAATATGGGTGAAGCAGTCAATGAATTGCAGGTTGGAAAAGTAGATGCTGTTCATATGGATGAGCCTGTTGCACTTAGTTATGCTGCTAAAAACGCTGACTTAGCTGTCGCAATTGTCAGCTTGAAGATGAAGGACGGCGACGCCAATGCCGTTGCTCTTAGAAAAAATAGTGATGATTTGAGAGAAGTGGTAGACAAGGTCATCCAAAAACTCAAGGATGAAGGAATTTACCAAAGCTATCTTGAAAAAGCAGCAAGTCTAACTGAAGTTGAAGAATAAGAAAAAGCAGAGTTGGATGTCATTCCAATTCTGCTTTTAAATAGTTTAAAACCTTTTCCAGATTGTCTAGGGACACCTTGGCAAATTGATAAGGACAGGTGCTTAAATAGGCCTCTTCAAAGAAGTCCAAGCCTAGTTGACTGTGTTTGAGATTGGCGATTTTAGGATACTGTCTCAGGTCTAGCAATAAACCATCGTGAAGAGGAAAATGAGGAAGAGGACAGGGGCTGTAAGCTAGTCTTTCCTTGATTTGTTTTTGGTAAGTTTCTTGATTATTCAAGCGAGTCAGACGATTTTTCTCAAACAATTGACTATCGATATAGAGTGATAAGGCCTTTTGCATGATGAGGTTGCTGTCGTAGTCTAGGATATTTTTGTAGGCCACAAATGCTTCTTTGATAGCATTTGGAAGAATGAGTGCTGTAATACGAAGGGCTGGAAAGAGGCTGGTCGAGAAGGACTTGATATAAATGACACGCTCCTCTGTATCAAGATAGTGGAAGGTTTGGCCCTTCTTGGAGTCCAAATCACCCAGATAATCGTCCTCTACGATATAGACATCATACTTGGCTGCTAAGTCAAGAATAGCTCGTTTGTCCTGCTCAGAATAGGAATGGCCTAGAGGATAGTGAAATCGAGGAATGGTATAGAAAAACTTAATTTTTCCTGTTTTGAAGTGGCCTTCCAGTTCCTTCAAGTCAATCCCATCAATGCCTCGTTCAATCGTTTGATAGTCCAGACCCTGAGCAATCAAGAGGCGATTCATTCGATGGTAGGTCGGTTGTTCCACCAAGATTTCCTTGGCTTGGCTAGGGAAGGAAATTTGAGAAAGGATAAACAAGGCTTGTTGGGTTCCAGAAGTCAGTACCAGTTGGTCAGCCTTGCAGTAGAGGGCTTGGTCAAAGAGGAGTTGGTGAATGGATTGTCTTAAGTCTTCTAAACCTTCTTGATTTTCATAGTAGTTGAAGAGGTAGTTTTCCCGGCCAATCAAAGTTTCATTGACACAGAGTCGGAAATCGTCATAGGCGCTGGCGTGTTCATCCGTAACCTCGATTTCGAGGTCTTGGTGTTGCCCTTGTTCTAGGACATAGTAGCCACTCTGGGGCTTGGCATAGAGGTATTGTTCGTGCCGTAATTCCAGCAGGGCGCGCTGAACGGTGTCCTTGCTACAGTGAAAGTCAAGGCTTAGTTGACGGATAGAAGGCAGGCGACTTCCCGTCGGAAAGCGTCCAGACTCGATACCATTTTTCAGATAGGAAACGACCTCTTGGTACTTGCTTTGTTTCTTCATTCCAGACCTCCCTTGATTTTGTTACATTGTACCCTTTTTTTTCCTTCTTGGCAATGTCTAGGGTGTTTCTCTCGTTCACATCTAAGAGCAAATGTGGTATATTCCCATCTTTAATACTTTTTTTGAAATCAAAGAGCAACCAAATGCAGATGTGACAGTTTTTCGGAACTTTTTTCTCTTTAAAACAAAATATGTATTTTTATCTGGGGTTGGTTTGTTTTAAAAAGTTTTCATGCTAATTTCCCCGTATTACTTGCACATATTTTTAGGAAAAAACTTGAAACCGTTTTCTAGTTGTGGTATAATAGAATTGAAAAATAAAAGTATACGAATGACTTGTTAGAAAGGAGTTTTAAATCAGAAAATCAAGTTATTTTATCAGTAATATATATTTGTGACTTGAAGGAGTGTTTTTTATGAAATTTAAAAAAACTGTAACTTCAGCTCTTGTTGTATTATCACTATTTTCTATTATGTCTCCTTCTATAGTTTCTGTTAGAGTATTTGCTGATGATGTAACTACTACGGAAGTTTCTGAAATTAGTACCCAAGAACAAAAATAAATAGATGATGTAGCTAATGTTCTTGATCAAATGTTTAGAAATGGAGTTAATGAAAAAAATTTTACTGAATATGTTTATAAAAACTTTTCTCAAAAAGATATTGCTCTTGCGGAAAATAAATTAGAAACTAATATTAATAATCTCTATGACAGAGTCCCTTGGGATGAGATGGGAGGATGTATAGCGAGAAAAATACGAGAAGAATTTTTTGCTATGACCAATGTTTCGCTAATTGTTAAGTATGCGCAGAAAAAGGCTTGGTCAGAATTAGCTAAAGTGGTACTAAGATTTGTTAAAGCTAATGGACTTAAAACAAATATTTATATCATTGCTGGTCAGTTGGCTATTTGGGCAGTTCAGTGTGGTCTGGAATAATGCGTGATAAAAACTTTTTAATAAAAGATGCGATTATTAGCTTTTTGATTGGATTTGTATATGCATATTTACTGTTACAAAAATTTATCCTTTGGAAAATCCTTTTGTTTGCATTTATTTTTGCAATTATTAATACAATATTTATGTTTGCTAGGAACAAAAAATAAATAATGATTTAGTTAAATAAAAAAAGGCCCCTAGGGAAGTGTGTTCCTTAGGGGTTGTTGTGCTAGTTCAAGTTTTGTTTCTGTCAAAATCTCAGGCTACCCGTCGGAAAGCGTCCAGACTCGATGCCATTTTTCAGATAAGCTACGACCTCTTGGTACTTGCTTTGTTTCTTCATTCTATACCTCCCTTGATTTTGTTACATTGTACCCTTTTTTTTCCTTCTTGGCAATGTCTAGGGTGTTTCCCTCGTTCACATCTAGGGGCAAATGTGGTATACTTAGGAGTAAGATTTATAGAATAACAAACAAGAAAGAGAATGGATAAGAACGTGCAGGAACCAGTGAAATTATTTCAATACAATACCCTTGGAGCCTTGATGGCTGGCCTTTATGGTGGCACCATGACAGTAGGAGAATTGCTAGAGCATGGAGACCTTGGTTTGGGAACCTTGGATTCCATTGATGGGGAATTGATTGTCTTGGATGGCAAGGCTTATCAAGCCAAAGGCTCAGGAGAGCAACCGGAAATTGTAGAAGTATCACCAGATGCCCTTATTCCTTACGCAGCAGTAGTACCACATCAGGCAGAGGTCATTTTCCGCCAGCGCTTTGAGATGACAGACAAGGAATTGGAAGAACGAATCGAGTCTTATTATGATGGGGAAAATCTTTTCCGCTCTATCAAGATTCGGGGGGAATTTTCGCATATGCATGTGCGCATGATTCCCAAGTCGACACCAGATACCAAGTTTGCTGATGTCGCAACCCATCAACCTGGATATAGTCGTGACAATGTGGCGGGAACCATCGTTGGTTTCTGGACGCCTGAGATTTTCCATGGGGTCAGTGTGGCAGGCTATCATCTACACTTCATTTCAGATGACTTGACCTTCGGTGGGCATGTCATGGACTTTGTCATCAAGGAAGGCATTATCGAGGTGGGAGCAGTTGACCAGTTGGATCAACGTTTCCCAGTCCAAGATCGTCAATACTTGTTTGCTAAGTTTAATGTTGACGAGATGAAAAAAGATATTGAAAAGGCGGAATAGGAGAAGAAAATGACCATTCATATTATCATTACCATGTTGCTGTTACTGGCTTTCTTGATAGGGAGCATTTGGTATGCCAGAAAGAAATACCAGATTAATCTAGCTGTTTTGGGCTTGGGGGCTGTTGCTTTCTTTGTCTCTTCACAGATTTTAGAAAAACTGGTGCATATCTTTGTTTTGCATCCTCAAAAAGACGGTAGTATTGCCCTCTTGCAAGACCATCCGCTTGTCTATATCATCTATGGCCTAGCCATGGCAGCATTTTTTGAGGAAACGGCTCGTCTTGTTTTCTTCAAATGGTTGGAGAAAAAGAGAAGTTTGGAAAAGGCAGACGCCTTGGCCTATGGACTGGGGCATGGTGGCTTGGAATTAATTTTCCTGGGTCTTGCTAGTTTGTTTAATCTCTACATCGTTCTCTCAGCAGTTCAAACTCAGGATCCACAGGTTATGCAATTACTGTCTGAAAATATGTTGAAGACTATCCAGTCGCTATCGGTCTGGCAGATTTATTTGCTTGGTTTTGAGCGAATCTTGGCGCTAGGTTTTCAATTACTCTTGACAGTTTGGGTTTACCAAGCTGTTCGCCAGAAGAAATGGATTTATCTCCTAGCAGCCTATGGCCTACATGCCTTCTTTGATCTGGCACCATCTCTAGTCCAAGTTGGCTGGCTGACCAATCCAGTCTTGGCGGAAGTTGTCCTAGCACTAGAGCTCGTTCTGGTTGCCTATGGAACCAAGGCAATCTTTTGCAAAAAATCATAAGAAAAAGGGGGGAACCTCTTTTTTGTTTAAAATAAGCCCAAGATTTTTTTAGGGTCGTCAAATGTCTCTAAAAATGGTATAATGGAATGAATTTTGTAAAAGGAAGAGTGACATGTCTGTAAGAGAAAAAATGCTTGAAATCTTAGAAGGAATTGATATCCGTTTTAAAGAACCCTTGCATAGCTATAGTTATACAAAAGTAGGTGGAGAGGCCGATTATTTGGTCTTTCCACGAAATCGTTTTGAGTTGGCTCGCCTTGTTAAATTTGCCAACCAAGAAAATATTCCTTGGATGGTTCTTGGAAATGCCAGCAACATCATTGTTCGTGACGGTGGGATTCGTGGATTTGTCATCTTGTGTGACAAGCTCAATAACGTTTCCGTTGATGGCTATACCATCGAAGCTGAAGCTGGTGCTAACTTGATTGAGACAACTCGCATTGCCCTTCGTCATAGTTTGACTGGCTTTGAGTTTGCTTGTGGCATTCCTGGAAGCGTCGGTGGTGCTGTCTTTATGAATGCAGGTGCCTATGGTGGTGAGATTGCCCACATCTTGCAGTCTTGTAAGGTCTTGACCAAAGATGGAGAAATTGAAACCTTGTCTGCCAAAGATTTGGCTTTTGGTTACCGCCACTCAGCTATTCAGGAGTCTGGTGCAGTTGTCTTGTCAGCTAAATTTGCCCTAGCTCCAGGAACCCATCAGGTTATCAAGCAGGAAATGGACCGCTTGACGCACCTACGTGAACTCAAGCAACCTTTAGAATACCCATCTTGTGGCTCGGTCTTTAAGCGTCCAGTCGGGCATTTTGCAGGTCAATTAATTTCAGAAGCTGGTTTGAAAGGCTATCGTATCGGTGGTGTTGAAGTGTCTGAAAAGCACGCAGGATTTATGATCAATGTCGCAGATGGAACGGCCAAAGACTACGAAGACTTGATTGAGTCTGTGATTGAAAAAGTCAAGGAACACTCTGGCGTTACTCTTGAGAGAGAAGTCCGTATTTTAGGTGAAAGCAAGTAGGAAGCTGTAGTTGAGAAGCTGCTGCTATATCATGGAAAGGGGGTGAAAGCCTATCGTTAGTGCAGAAGAATGTAGGCAGTTTAATCTCCTACACGAGGTAGTGGCGGCCTGACAGAGCCCTGATCTGTTAATCTATGAAAAAGAAGGAATAAATGACAATTGAAAAAACCAAATATTGAATTCAAAAACGTCTCTAAAGTTTTTGAAGACAGCAACACCAAGGTTCTCAAAGATATCAACTTTGAGTTGGAAGAAGGGAAGTTCTATACTCTTCTAGGCGCGTCTGGTTCAGGGAAATCAACTATCCTTAACATCATTGCAGGTTTACTGGATGCGACGACAGGAGATATTTTACTGGACGGTGTCCGAATCAATGACATCCCAACCAACAAGCGTGACGTCCATACCGTCTTCCAATCCTATGCCTTGTTTCCACATATGAATGTGTTTGAAAATGTTGCCTTTCCACTTCGCTTGCGTAAGATTGACAAGAAAGAAATCGAGCAGCGTGTATCGGAAGTTCTCAAGATGGTTCAGTTGGAAGGTTATGAAAAACGTTCCATCCGCAAACTTTCTGGAGGACAACGTCAGCGTGTGGCTATTGCCCGTGCCATCATCAACCAACCCCGTGTGGTTTTGTTGGACGAGCCTTTATCAGCTCTGGACTTGAAATTAAGAACAGATATGCAGTATGAACTGCGTGAACTACAACAACGATTGGGCATTACCTTTGTCTTTGTCACTCACGATCAGGAAGAAGCCCTTGCCATGAGTGACTGGATTTTCGTTATGAATGATGGAGAGATTGTCCAGTCAGGAACTCCTGTGGACATCTACGACGAGCCGATTAACCACTTTGTTGCCACCTTTATCGGGGAGTCAAACATCTTGCCAGGTACCATGATTGAGGACTACTTGGTTGAGTTTAACGGCAAACGCTTCGAAGCGGTCGATGGGGGGATGAAGCCAAATGAACCTGTTGAGGTTGTTATTCGTCCAGAGGACTTGCGGATTACCCTTCCTGAAGAAGGCAAGCTCCAAGTTAAGGTCGATACCCAGCTCTTCCGTGGGGTACACTATGAAATTATCGCCTATGACGAACTTGGGAATGAATGGATGATCCACTCGACTCGTAAGGCCATTGTTGGTGAGGAAATCGGTCTGGACTTTGAACCAGAAGACATTCATATCATGCGTCTCAACGAAACCGAAGAAGAGTTCGATGCTCGTATCGAAGAATACGTGGAAATTGAAGAGCAAGAAGCAGGTCTGATCAATGCAATCGAGGAGGAAAGAGATGAAGAAAACAAGCTCTAAACTCTTTGTAGTGCCTTACATGCTCTGGATTGCCCTCTTTGTACTCGCACCCTTGGTCTTGATTTTCGGACAATCCTTTTTCAACATTGAAGGCCAGTTTAGTTTAGAAAACTATAAATCTTACTTTGCGTCACAAAACTTGACCTACCTAAAAATGAGCTTTAACTCTGTACTCTATGCAGGAATTGTGACCTTTGTAACCCTGCTCATCAGCTATCCGACAGCCCTCTTTTTGACCCGTCTCAAGCACCGTCAACTCTGGCTTATGCTGATTATCCTGCCTACTTGGATCAATTTGCTCCTTAAAGCCTATGCTTTTATCGGGATTTTTGGTCAGAATGGCTCTATTAACCAATTCTTGGAATTTATCGGAATCGGTTCACAGCAATTGCTCTTTACCGATTTCTCCTTTATCTTTGTTGCAAGTTATATTGAGCTTCCCTTTATGATTCTGCCGATTTTCAATGTCTTGGACGATATGGATAACAATCTCATAAATGCCAGCTATGACCTAGGTGCGACCAAGTGGGAAACCTTCCGTCATGTCATCTTCCCTCTGTCTATGAACGGCGTGCGAAGTGGGGTTCAGTCGGTCTTTATTCCCAGCTTGAGTCTCTTCATGCTGACTCGTTTGATTGGTGGGAACCGTGTTATTACGCTGGGGACAGCAATTGAGCAGAACTTCCTGACCAATGACAACTACGGTATGGGTTCAACCATCGGTGTAATTCTCATCTTAACCATGTTCATCACCATGTGGGTGACCAAGGAAAGGAGAGAACGATGAAAAAATTTGCCAACCTTTATCTGGGACTGGTCTTTCTTGTCCTCTACCTGCCTATCTTTTACCTGATTGGTTATGCCTTTAATGCAGGTAACGACATGAATAGCTTTACAGGCTTTAGCTTGAGCCATTTTAAAACCATGTTTGGCGATGGTCGCCTTATGTTGATTGTGACCCAGACCTTTTTCTTGGCCTTCCTATCAGCCTTGATTGCGACTATTATCGGAACTTTCGGTGCTATTTACATCTACCAGTCTCGTAAGAAATACCAAGAAGCCTTTCTTTCACTCAATAATATCCTCATGGTTGCGCCTGACGTTATGATTGGTGCCAGCTTCTTGATTCTCTTTACCCAACTCAAGTTTTCACTTGGCTTTTTGACTGTTCTATCTAGTCACGTAGCCTTCTCCATTCCTATCGTGGTCTTGATGGTCTTGCCTCGTCTTAAAGAAATGAACGGTGACATGATTCATGCGGCCTATGACTTGGGAGCTAGTCAATTTCAGATGTTCAAGGAAATCATGCTTCCTTACCTGACTCCGTCTATCATTGCAGGTTATTTCATGGCCTTCACCTATTCGCTAGATGACTTTGCTGTGACCTTCTTTGTAACGGGAAATGGCTTTTCAACCCTATCAGTCGAGATTTACTCTCGTGCTCGCAAGGGAATTTCGCTAGAAATCAATGCCCTGTCTGCCCTTGTCTTTCTCTTTAGTATTATCCTAGTTGTTGGCTATTACTTTATCTCACGTGAGAAGGAGGAGCAAACATGAAAAAACTCTATTCATTTTTAGCAGGAATTGTAGCGATTATCCTGGTCTTGTGGGGAATTGCGACGCATCTAGACAGTAAAATCAATAGCCGAGATAGTCAAAAACTGGTTATCTATAACTGGGGAGACTATATCGATCCAGAACTCTTGGAGCAATTTACAGAAGAAACCGGAATCCAAGTCCAGTATGAGACCTTTGACTCCAACGAAGCCATGTATACCAAGATCAAGCAGGGTGGAACAACCTACGATATTGCCATCCCAAGTGAATACATGATCAACAAGATGAAGGACGAAGACCTCTTGGTACCGCTTGACTATTCAAAACTTGAAGGGCTTGAAAATATCGGACCAGAGTTCCTCAACCAGTCCTTTGACCCAGGCAATAAATTCTCCATCCCTTACTTCTGGGGAACACTGGGAATTGTCTACAATGAAACTATGGTAGATGAAGCGCCTGAGCATTGGGACGACCTCTGGATGCCAGAGTATAAGAACTCTATCATGCTCTTTGATGGGGCGCGTGAAGTGCTGGGTCTAGGGCTCAATTCCCTCGGCTACAGCCTCAACTCCAAGGATCCCCAGCAGTTGGAAGAGACGGTGGATAAGCTCTATAAACTGACTCCAAATATCAAGGCTATTGTGGCCGACGAGATGAAGGGCTACATGATTCAGAACAACGCTGCAATCGGCGTGACCTTCTCTGGTGAAGCCAGCCAAATGCTAGAAAAAAATGAAAATCTACGCTATGTAGTACCGACTGAGGCCAGCAACCTTTGGTTTGATAATATGGTCATTCCCAAAACCGTCAAAAACCAAGATGCAGCCTATGCCTTTATCAATTTTATGTTGAAACCCGAAAATGCTCTCAAAAATGCGGAGTATGTCGGCTATTCAACACCAAACCTACCAGCTAAGGAATTACTCCCAGAGGAGAAAAAAGAAGATAAAGCCTTCTATCCAGACGCTGAAACTATGAAACACCTAGAAGTTTATGAGAAATTTGACCATAAATGGACAGGAAAATATAGCGACCTCTTCCTGCAGTTTAAAATGTATCGGAAGTAGGATGTATGAAAACGGATCAGTCACGCTGGTTCGTTTTTTTAACTCTTTTTCTTTGCAATAACAATATTTTATGGTATAATGTAAGCGTAAACACAAACACAAGAAACTCTCTAAATATTCTATGCTTTTAAAAAAGATAGGAGGAATAAATCATGAAAAAGAATTTTATGATTTTCTTAACAGCAGTTGCTAGTTTATTGTTTTTAACAACATTTTCAACTACAAAGGCAGATGAAAATATTGACAATAACGGTAGTTATGAAACAAGAACATCTTTAGTAATGAAAGTTGGGGATTCTGCTACACAAGTATTTACAGATAATTCTGGGGAAGAAAATGTAATTACCGTTACAAAGGTTGCTGACAGACCTCGAACCAGTTTTAGATGGGCACAAGTTGGTAGTGAAAAAGCTAGTAACGGAACTTATCATATAAGTTACAGACGCGGGATATTTAACTGTGGCTTCTATATCACAATAGATACTCGTAACATTACCAGCGCATATGATTTATGGTATTTCCATCTAGTAGGCACAAACTCCGCAAATTTAGTGCATGAAAGTAATAGGAGAGCAACAGCATATTTCACATTTCAACTCAGTGTTCCTTGGATTAACGGCCCAAGTTGGGACGGAGCTCTTCGAGCAGAGCTCGACGCAGACTATCTAGTTACACTGGTGAAGTAAAATGGGAATGTTTGGTTTGATGACAGTCGCTCTTACTATAACTCTCTTTCTAATCATCATTTTTTTAATAGTAAAAAATATTAAGAAATAAATAACTTTAAAATATTTAGAGAGCAGATAAAAGACACCAAAACTAAATAATTTGGTGTCTTTTATTATGAAACATTCGAAAACTTGGGATAAAAGTTGGGATAAAAAGAAAAATGGCAGTAAGAAAAAATATATTCTGAAAAAGTAATCTGAGATGTAGGGAAAGGGTTATTTAAATAGGAATCATTTCCAGTTGACGCAAGTTTAAAAAAACGTTATAATAAGAAAGTTGAGAATTGATTTTCAGTAGTCTTAGTCCAGAGAAATGGCGGTGCTGCGAGCCATCTAAGTTAGGAAGTCATGCTACTCAATCATACAATTGCATAAGAATAAGAGAATGACAAGTTCATTGAATGAAGGTGGTACCGCGGTTTTTCGCCCTTCGTGATATGAGCTTGTCTTTTGATTTTTGGAGGTGTTGATGAAAACATTTCTTGTCAAACAAAAATTTCGTCTTGGAGGCGAACGCTTCGCTATCAAGGATGACAGGGGAGAAATCGCCTATCAGGTGGAGGGATCATTTTTTAAGGTTCCTAAAACTTTTACTATTTATGACGCTAATGGAGAACAGGTCAGTCAGATTAGTAAAGAAATCTTGACCTTGCTTCCTCGTTTTGAGATTCAGCTTCGGGATGGCTCGAGTTTTGTCATTCGCAAGAAGTTGACCTTCTGGCGAGATAAGTATGAGTTTGATAATCTAGGTCTTCGTATCGAGGGCAATATCTGGGATTTGAATTTCAAATTGCTGGATGATCGCGATCAGTTGATTGCGGGAATTAAGAAGGAACTCTTCCATTTGACCTCTACCTATACCGTAACGGTTCTGGAGGACGCTTATTCAGATCTAGTCATTTCCCTCTGTGTCGCCATTGACTATGTGGAAATGCTGGAAAGCCAATCACATTAAAGAAGTAAATAAGGAGACAATATGAAACAACTATCTAGTGCACAAGTACGCCAAATGTGGCTTGATTTCTGGGCGACCAAAGGTCATTCTGTAGAACCATCAGTAAGTTTGGTTCCTGTAAATGACCCAACTCTTTTGTGGATCAACTCTGGAGTAGCAACCCTTAAGAAATACTTTGACGGGACCATCATCCCTGAAAATCCACGTATTACCAATGCCCAAAAGGCTATCCGTACCAACGATATTGAAAACGTAGGGAAGACAGCACGTCACCATACCATGTTTGAAATGTTGGGGAACTTCTCTATCGGTGATTACTTCCGTGATGAGGCTATCACTTGGGCTTATGAGCTTTTGACAAGCCCTGAGTGGTTTGACTTCCCAGCTGAAAAACTTTACATGACTTACTACCCAGACGATAAAGATTCTTATAACCGCTGGATTGAAGTGGGAGTGGATCCAAGTCACTTGATTCCAATCGAGGATAACTTCTGGGAAATCGGTGCTGGACCTTCTGGACCTGATACAGAGATTTTCTTTGACCGTGGAGAAGCCTTTGACCCAGAAAATATCGGTCTTCGTTTACTTGCAGAAGATATCGAAAACGACCGTTATATCGAAATCTGGAACATCGTGTTATCACAATTTAACGCAGACCCTGCTGTTCCTCGTAGCGAATACAAGGAATTGCCACACAAGAACATTGATACGGGCGCTGGTTTGGAGCGTTTGGTGGCGGTTATCCAAGGGGCTAAGACCAACTTTGAAACGGATCTCTTCATGCCAATCATTCGTGAAGTGGAGAAATTGTCTGGTAAGGTCTATGACCAAGATGGCGACAACATGAGCTTTAAGGTTATCGCTGACCACATTCGTTCTTTGTCATTTGCCATCGGTGATGGCGCCCTTCCAGGAAATGAAGGTCGTGGTTATGTCCTTCGTCGTCTTCTCCGTCGTGCCTCTATGCATGGTCAAAAATTGGGTATCAACGAGCCTTTCCTTTACAAACTGGTCCCAACTGTTGGAAAAATCATGGAAAGCTACTACCCAGAAGTGCTTGAGAAACGTGACTTTATTGAGAAAATCGTTAAGAGCGAAGAAGAATCATTTGCCCGTACCCTTCACTCAGGTCAACACTTTGCCCAAGGCATTGTAGCAGACTTGAAAGAAAAAGGTCAATCTGTTATCGCTGGTTCAGATGTCTTCAAACTCTATGATACTTATGGGTTCCCAGTTGAATTGACTGAAGAAATCGCTGAAGAAGCTGGTATGACTGTGGACCGTGAAGGTTTTGAAGCAGCCATGAAAGAACAGCAAGAACGCGCGCGTGCGTCAGCTGTCAAGGGTAGCTCAATGGGTATGCAAAATGAAACTCTTCAAAACATCACTGTAGAAAGTGTCTTCAACTACAATGCTAGCCAATTGTCTTCTAAATTGGTAGCTATCGTGGCGGACAATGCAGAAGTAGAAGCTGTATCAGAAGGAACTGCCTCACTTATCTTTGCGGAAACGCCATTCTATGCTGAAATGGGCGGACAGGTAGCTGACCATGGACAAATCTTGAATGCGTCAGGTAAGGTCGTGGCTACTGTGACCAATGTTCAGAAAGCTCCAAACGGACAAGCTCTTCATACTGTTGACGTTCTTGCACCGCTTGCCTTGAACCAAGAATATACCTTGGCAATTGATACCAATCGTCGTCACCGTGTTATGAAAAACCACACTGCGACTCACTTGCTTCACGCTGCCCTTCACAATATCCTTGGAAACCATGCGACACAAGCAGGGTCACTTAATGAAGTGGAATTCCTTCGCTTTGACTTTACCCATTTCCAAGCTGTAACTGCTGAAGAATTGCGTGCCATTGAACAGCAAGTTAACGAGAAAATCTGGGAAGCTCTTGAAGTGAAGACAGTTGAAACGGATATTGACACTGCTAAAGAAATGGGAGCTATGGCTCTCTTTGGTGAGAAATACGGTAAGGAAGTCCGTGTTGTTACTATCGGGGACTACTCTATCGAGCTTTGTGGGGGTACCCACGTTGGCAACACTTCTGAGATTGGTCTCTTCAAGGTTGTCAAAGAAGAAGGGATTGGTTCAGGAACTCGCCGTATCTTGGCAGTGACTGGTAAGGAAGCCTTTGAAGCCTACCGTGAACAAGAAGATGCTCTTAAAGCTGTCGCAGCAACTCTTAAAGCACCTCAACTTAAAGAAGTCCCTCACAAGGTAGAAGGACTTCAAGAACAACTTCGTCAATTGCAAAAAGAAAATGCTGAGTTGAAAGAAAAAGCCGCAGCTGCAGCCGCAGGCGATATCTTCAAGGATGTTAAGGAAGTCAATGGTCACCGTTACATTGCTAGCCAAGTGTCTGTATCAGATGCTGGTGCCCTTCGTACTTTTGCGGATAACTGGAAACAAAAAGACTACTCTGACTTGCTTGTCCTAGTTGCCGCTATCGGTGATAAAGTCAATGTCCTTGTAGCAAGCAAGACAAAAGACCTTCATGCAGGAAACCTTGTCAAAGAATTAGCACCAATCGTCGATGGACGTGGTGGTGGTAAACCAGACATGGCCATGGCAGGAGGAAGCAATCAAGCTAAGATCCAAGAATTGTTGGATGCAGTAGCAGGTAAATTGTAAACTCGATTATTAATTCTTTGATAATTTTAAAAATTAAGAGTTGAAAAGATATTGTTAAGAGAGTATTCTTATGAAAAGAAAAATTTATGTTGCTTTAAGTATATTTTTTGGTATGGGAACAATTGGATTTGTATTTGATTCCAAAAAAATTATTGACCAGCTAGGCTTCCAACAATTTATATCTCAAATTATTTTTAGTTCCGTATTTACTTTCCTTTTCTATTGGTTGTATATTAAAGATAGTAAAAAAGCTATAGCTGTTAATAGTAACAGAGATACAATAAATAAACCGATAGATGAAATATACTCATCGACCTCATCGATTGAAATACCAATAAGTGTAATAGAAGAAGAGCGAAATAAAATTAAATTAAATAAATTCAAAAGAAAAAATAATGAAATTCTCAAGTTTATTGTTGCGTTCTTTATTCCTTGGATTGGTTGGATTTATTTAATTTATAGGCTTGTTCGATATAATATGAAAAAACATTACTTTTTAAGTGATGAATTTATTCGGAATAAAATACAAATCGATTCTTTTGTTACAGAATATAATGAAATAGCTAAATATGTTGAGAAGTTTGATGAGGTAAGCTTACAATCTACAAGTTTTGATAAATATAAGTATGCTCATGTAGCTAAAGGACAAAATACAAGTTTGTATAATATTCAACGTGATAGGAACGTTATTGATTATCAATCTAAATATGTTTATAATGCTTCACTACAAGTTGTTAGAAATGCAGAGTTAGAACCTTTTAAGTATTTATGTAAGTATTTTGATTTTAAGCCTAACGAAGAAAATCTACAGCGTATTCAAGAAATTGGTGAACAAGTATCACGATTTCTTAATGCTAAAGAGAATCTTGATAATAGATTGGCAAGAATTTTAAATAGTTTAAATCCTCCACAGTTTATTTTAAAGTATTATAAAGAAGAATTTTTATATTATATCAACATTGAAGTTCCCCAAATTAATTTTAATTTTCCTACCTATACTTTTCAATATGTTAGTGCAGGTGGTAATTCTAGTCAAGTTACTTCAATTACACTAAATGAGGAAATAATTGAATTATTAATTACTTATATGGATGAGCAAGTTAAGTATAAGAAAAGTGCTAAAGCTCAACGTGCATTAATGACTAAAAAATTACGTGAGTATGTCAAAGAAAGGGACTGTTATACTTGCCAATATTGCGGAGCATCTACTGCTCAACAAGATTTATTATTGCTAGAAGTGGATCATATTATTCCAGTTTCAAAGGGTGGAATGTCTACGGAAAGTAATTTACAAACATTATGTTGGAAATGTAATAGAACAAAATCAGATAAAATTTTATAGATTTAGATGAAAATTATAATGTTTGAGAACAGAACGTGTCAATTAGTGATATAATTTTTAACAAAAATATAGGTTGTTTAAAGATCTATCCATTTGGGTAGGTCTTTTTGTGAATGCAAAAAAGCCAAATCCGATTGGACCTGGCTGGATTATTATGAGTTATTAGATTGTATTGGCTGCCCAGACACTTACGGATCTAGCTGAGACTGGGAATTGTCCATAACCTTCCTCATCGATTGTAACATGACTTTGGTGGTTTCCAAGTAAGTCTATGAAAGTTTGGTTAGCCCATTCTTGGCCGACAAACATTGACTTGCTGCTTTCTTGGTTATTTGAGATAAGGACTGCGATTGGGGATTGATGTTCAGCACCTGAACGTACCCAACCGATACAGTTTGCGTCATCAAAGTAGTCTGTTTGCTCTCCATAGGCCAAATCTTTTCGGATGGCTAGGAGACGGTCAAGGACTTCTTTGAAATCTTGTTGAGCATATTGCCCTGAAATCCCATAGTAGTCGCCGTAAAAGACACATGGAAGGCCATTTTGGCGTAACAGAATGAGGGCATAGGCTGCTGGTTTGAACCATTCTTCAACGGTAGACTCAAGAGCCTGACCTCGTTGTGTATCGTGGTTGTCGACAAAAGTCACAGCCTTGTCAGGTTTGAGTTCAACCAAGCTATCTGTGAAAATGCTACGAAGATCGTAGTTGGAACCTGCTCGACTAGCATCAAAGAGATTCTGGTGGAGACGAACATCGACAAGATCGAATCGTTCTTCCGTTTTTTCAAGATAGTCTAGGTTGGCTTCCTTGTCTGGGTTCCAAAATTCACCAAAAACATAGAAATCCTCACCGTATTTTTCCTTCATATCACGGATGAAATTGCTCATAAAGAAAGAGTCAATGTGTTTAACGGCATCCAAGCGGAAACCAGCTACACCAGTCGTTTCCATGAACCAATCAGCCCAGTCATAGATATTTTGGATGACTTCAGGATGCTTAAAGTCTAGATCAGCATACATGAGGTAGTCGTAGTTACCGTTTTCATTATCGACCAATTCCTCGTTGGCCCAGCCCTTATTATCCCCTTGGATGAGATAAATCCCAGACTTACGACGTTTGGCATCATAGTCTGTACCTGTGAAGTGGTACCAGTGCCAGTGGAAGTCATTGTAGGTATTTTGGCGACCATCGAAGGTAAAACTAGTCCAGCCATTGATGGTGAAGGGTTCTCCAAGTTCAACTGTACGGTCTACAGGATCAACTTCGATAACCTGAAAGGCTTCCCTGTGATCGGCAGCAGCCTTGTGGTTGAGAACCACATCAGCCATAGGTTGAATTCCCTGTGCTTTTAGAGTTTGAATGGCTTGAAGATAGTCTTCTTTGAAACCATACTTGGTGCGGACAGTCCCTTTTTGGTTAAACTCTCCTAGGTCGAATAAGTCATAGACACCATAACCTACATCTTTTTCATTGGTAGCCTTGAAAGCTGGTGGCATCCAGACATGACTGATACCGAGATCAGCTAGGTGTGGAGCATCTTCAGCCAGACGTGTCCAGTGCTGACCGTCGTGGGGCAGATACCATTCAAAGTATTGCATGAGTGTTTGATTTTGCATGATGTTTCCTCTTACTTGTCAATCTTGTTCTTTATTCTATCATAAAGTATCTCTCGGCGCAAACGTTTGCGTAAGAATAGAAGGAAACTATTGTATCTACTCAAAATAAAGTGTTGATTTTTTTGTATTAAAGTGCTAATATAATAGTATGTAATATAGATAAAGATAGGAGTTGTCCCATGATTGAATTTCAAAATGTTAGTAAGTTGTATGGTGATAAAGAGGCCTTGAGCAATCTCAATCTGCAGATTGAAAATGGAGAGATTATGGGCTTGATTGGCCATAATGGTGCTGGGAAATCGACCACCATAAAATCCCTAGTCAGTATCATTTCGCCCAGCAGTGGTCGTATTTTGGTAGATGGTCAGGAGTTATCGGAAAATCGCTTGGCTATTAAACGAAAGATTGGCTACGTAGCAGACTCGCCTGACTTATTTTTACGTTTAACGGCCAATGAATTTTGGGAATTGATTGCTTCATCCTATGATCTGACTAGCTCTGACTTGGAGGCTAATCTAGCTAGGCTATTGAACGTTTTTGATTTTGCTGAAAATCGTTATCAGGTTATTGAAACCCTTTCTCACGGAATGCGTCAAAAAGTCTTTGTCATTGGGGCACTCTTGTCTGATCCCGATATTTGGGTCTTGGACGAACCCTTGACAGGTTTGGATCCCCAGGCTGCCTTTGATTTGAAGCAAATGATGAAGGAACATGCACAAAAAGGCAAGACAGTCTTGTTTTCAACCCATGTCCTAGAGGTAGCTGAGCAAGTTTGTGATCGGATTGCCATTTTGAAAAAGGGACATTTGATTTATTGTGGTAGCGTAGAGGACTTGAGAAAAGACCATCCAGACCAGTCTTTAGAAAGTATCTATCTTAGCCTTGCTGGTAGAAAAGAGGAGGTTTCAGATGCGTTTCAAGGTCATTAAAAAATTAGTTGATATCAATATCCTTTATTCATCTCAAGAAGCTAATCTGGCTAACCTACGAAAGAAGCAGGCTAAGAATCCTGGGAAAAAAGTAAATGTTTCCGCTAGAGTTCTAAGTTCTTACATTTTTTCTAGCCTCTTGATGCTCTTTTTTTTAAGTAATATAGCCATTCATTTTCCTTTTGAAGAAATGCCTGTTTATTTTAGTTTCATGGTTACTATTTTACTAGTGGTTGCCTTTTCAACTTCTTTAACGGCCTTTTATAATGTCTTTTATGAGAGTAAGGATTTGGTATCGTATAGACCCTATGCCTTTAAAGAATCAGAGATTATAATTGCTAAAGGACTGTCTGTTCTCTTGCCAGCTCTAACTGGAATTGTACCAATCCTAGCTTATTTTCTAGTCCTCTATATTAGGCTAGCACCTTCTCTTTGGCTGGGCTTGCCTTTGATGCTACTGTCCTTGGCCTTATTATTTGTCTCTGTTACTTTAGTGATGGTAGTGGCAGTACATTTCTTGGCTCAGACTAGGGTCTTCAGAAAGTATCAGTCTATTTTTTCGAATGTGATGATTGGGATAGGAGTTCTCATACCTTTAATATATGTCTTCTTTCTACAGTCGACTTCTGGACGTATTGTTGACAAAGTTAGAGACATTCCATTTCTCCTTTATCCTATTCATCTCTTTTACAAAATAGCAGTGGAGCCTTTTTCGACAGAAGCCATCCTGGGTCTGCTCGCTTGGATAGGACTAACTCTCTTCTTGCTTTACTTGAGCAAAAAGAAGGTTTTTCCTCGTTTTTATGACGTGATTCTGCTTAACAGTGAGGAGAAGGTCAAGAAAGAACGTCGCAGTAAGGAGAGAATTTCAACTACTAAAAAGGGATTTTTCCGTATGGTTTTACGCTACCACCTCACCCTCTTGGGACAGGGGACTGGCGTGATTACAGTGCTTTTTACAAGTGCTTTCCTTCCTTATCTCATGATGATCGGTCTGATTTCCAAAATCCGAGATTCTCAGATAGTTCCAGACATTCATCCTCCATACTGGTTACCCTTGTTTTTTGTAGGAGTGTTTATAGCAGTTGTCAATAACAATATCACCAGCCTGCATTCAATTGCCTTGTCCTTGGAGAGAGAAAATGTTGATTTTCTTAAGAGTTTACCCTTTGACTTTGCTCGTTATGTGAAAGTGAAATTTTGGATTATATTTGCTGTCCAGTCCTTTTTACCAGTTCTGACTTTACTTGGCCTTTCTCTATATCTAGGCTTGCCCATCCTTTCGATGATTTACCTTCTTGTGGCATGGATCCTTGCCAGTGTCATCCTTTCTTGCCACCATTACCTTAAGGACGTGAAAAATCTGTCAACCAATTGGAGTAGCATTACGGACTTGGTGAACCGTTCAAATCGTATAGTAGCAATAGTTTTACTCTTAATTTATAGTGTTATCTTAATGATTTTAGTCATAGCAAGTTTGTTCTTGGTTCGGTCTCTCGCCCCTGTCCTTGCCATCAGCTTGGGAGTAGGAGTTCTTATCCTCTTGCTTGCTCTTGCTATTTTTGGCTATCATTACTACCTGTCACGCATATTGGCAGAAATAGAAAAAAGATGAGCTAGTTGGTCGCTTGCTTGATAAATTCAATTCGACAAACGCTTTTATAGTTTGTTAGAATATAGTTGTAAATGATTACGATTGGCAATCAAAAAAATATAGGGAGGAATGTTTTGAATAAGAAATATAATATAGTTCTATTATTGTTGTTTATAGTTTATTTATTTGGATATTTTTCAATTTCAAAAACTTTCATTCCTATAATGTGTGTGATCCAAGTATTTTTGATAGAACATATATTTAAAGTTAGAAATAGAATGATGCAGATAGGTGAAATTTTAATTATTGTTGCTTCTATAATATTATTTATTGATAGTATATTTAGTTTGTAACAAAAGGCTTTTCTATAAAATCAAATTTTCCAGATACCTGCTGAAGCTGATTTATTTCTTCATCTTTCTTCTACCTTTGTCACTAAACTTGACAGACATATATTGCTGATACAACCCTCTCTACCTATAATCTCAAAGTTAATACTCTTCGAAAATCTCTTCAAACCACGTCAGCTTTGCCTTGCCGTAGATATGGTTACTGACTTCGTCAGTTCTATCCACAACCTCAAAACAGTGTTTTGAGCTGACTTAGTCAGTCTTATCTACAACCTCAAAGCAGTGCTTTGAGCAGCCTGCAGATCGCTTCCTAGTTTGCTCTTTGATTTTTGTTGATAAAAAGAAATGCTCCTCCACGATGGAAGAGCATTTTTATTGTGATTTTGATTCAGTTTCTGCAGACTCGGGATGGAGTTCTTGGTAACTTGGTGCCTTGAAAAGGTCAGTACTAGTTTTGCCTTGTCGTTGGCTAAAGAGGCTGGTTGACTGACTACCTTTTTCCTGTTCAATCTTTTGCAGAATTGGCAAGGAATTGAGGTAAGAAATACTTTCAGTATCAACTTTTCCAAGATAATCTGCTTGGTAGAAACGTATCAAATCACCAGTTTGAATCTGGTCGCTGATTTTTAGCTGTTGGCTGGCTGCCTGCCGAACGCTTTCTAGTTCAGTTTGAGCTTGTTCATCAAGATTGCTGATTTCAAGACCGCTCTCAGTATAGTAGGTTCGTCCGTCGTAGCTGGTGTATTTTGGTGTGACGAAGGAATTGGCAGTTCGAAAGGCAACGATTTCTTGATGATCTGGAGACAGAAGGTCTTGGCCGACTTGAAGGAAGGAATTGGACTCAATACCAAGGAGGTGTTCGAGAGTCGGTAAGATATCGATTTGTCCACCGTAGGTATTGATGATTTGTCCTTTTTCATAGCCAGGCATGACCACCATAAAAGGCACCCGTTGCAACATGGCATTGTCGTAATTCGACCAGTTCTCAGAAGTCTTTCCAATCAAGGGTGCCAGCTCAGGATTGCGGGAGTTGGAAATACCATAATGGTCTCCGTAAATGACGATGATGGATTTTTCATAGAGGCCACTTTCTTTGAGATAGTCAAAGAAGGCCTTGATGGCACTATCCAGATAGTTAGCTGTTTGGAAGTAGCCGTTGATTGTTTCATCTTTGGTTTTAGCCAGTGGGAAACCAAGCTCATCGCCTGTCAGATTGCTAGCATAGGGATAGTGATTGGACACCGTGATATACTTGGCATAAAAAGGCTGCTGCAAGTGCTCCAGATATTGGATAGAATCTTTCATCATGATTTTATCATTTAAACCATATTGGAAAGAATTGCTACTGTCTTGCTTGGTGAAGTAGGATGCATCAAAGAAGTATTGATAGCCCCATTGTTTGTAGGTCGTATTTCGGTTCCAGAAGGTCCCAATATTACCGTGAAAGACAGCACTTGATTGATAGCCATTTTTTGTTAGGATAAAAGGCGCTGCCTGCTGGGTATTGGTACTTCCATAGTTGACCATAAAGGAACCTTGGTCAAGTCCAAACAAACCGGTCTCTAGCATGGTTTCCGCATCTGAGGTTTTACCAGCCTTGACTTGGTTAAAGATATTCGAAAAGGATAGGGTTGCTTGCGAATGGTAGAGGGAATTAAGAAAGGGAGTGACTTCATGCTCAGTTCCATCTAGGTTGAGTTTATAGTCAAGTAGGAACTGCTGGAAGCTCTCCAAGTGGAGATAAATCACATTTTTTCCTTTGGCCAAGCCAAAATAGTCTGGATTGGGCTTAGCCGAATGCTCTTGAATATAATCTGTAATAGGTTGAAGGTCAGTCTCAGAGGCCTTAGCCCGTTCTTTATTAGCGCTATAGGATTGGTTGGCACTATAGCCTAAAAAAGCTGGTAAACTGAGGGCGCGGACAACATAATAATTCGAAAATCCTCGCGATAGGAGATCGGGACGCTCAATTTCAGCCAAGAAAAGGTTAGCTGAAAAGAGCAGGGCAGAGAGAGCAGTGATGGCAACACTGGAGCGGAATTTGAAAGGTCTCCTATCCAGCTGGATGAATTTTTTATAGAAAAGGAAAGCCAGCAGTGGGAAATCCATAAAATAGATGAAATCCCAAAAGCGCAGTAACTCTAATTCTGCAGTACCAACAGACACCTTGCTGACCACCTTCATGGTATTAGCCGTGATAAAGTCACTAAATTCTCGATAGTAAAAGACGTTGGAATAAAGCCAAATGAATAACAGGCTATAAATAGCTATACTCAGACCATAAAAGATTTTGGTTGACCGAGCATAGAGGGCTAGAGCTAGCAGGAGTAATCCCAAGGGAAGGGGATTGAAAAAGGCGATAAAGGCAAGGTAATTTCCCTGCAACTTGCCCACTTGAATATCTAAATTAAAGTCAACGGCATAGGCTAATAAGGTTTTGAGCCAATAGAGGATTAAAAGGGTTAGGACAAAACCCAGTCTGGTACCCATGGCTTTTTGGATTTTGTTAAAATTAATTCTCACACATTTACTTCCTAAATTTTTATTAGTATTAGTATACCATTTTTTAAAAGAAGAGTAAAAAAGCAAGGGTAGTTTCTTTTTTGAGAATTGGCTAAAAGTTTGATATAATGGTAGTTATGAATAGAATAAGAGTTAGCAAAAGGGTTGAAAAGAAGCTTGCTAAGGGGCTAGTTTTACTAGAAGCCAGTGATCTTGAGAATGTCAATCTTAAGGATCAGGAAGTAGAAGTGCAGGGTCAAGAAGGAACCTTTCTTGGGACTGCCTACCTTTCTCAGCAAAACAAGGGCTTGGGCTGGTTTGTTAGTAAGGACAAGATCACCTTCAATCAAGCTTTCTTTGAAATGCTGTTTAGACAAGCTAAAGAAAAGAGAAGCGCCTACTATCAAGATGATTTGACAACTGCCTTTCGTCTCTTCAACCAAGAGGGAGATGGCTTTGGGGGTCTGACAGTGGACCTTTATGGCGACTATGCTGTCTTTTCTTGGTATAACTCTTATGTTTATCAGATTCGTCAGACCATCTCAGAAGCCTTTAGACAGGTTTTTCCTGAGGTTTTAGGGGCCTATGAGAAGATCCGCTTTAAGGGTTTGGACTATGAATCTACCCATGTTTATGGTCAAGAAGCACCTGACTTTTTCACTGTTTTGGAAAATGGTGTCTTGTATCAAGTCTTTATGAATGATGGCTTGATGACAGGGATTTTCCTAGACCAGCACGAGGTTCGTGGTAGCTTGGTGGATGGATTGGCTATGGGTAAATCCTTGCTCAATATGTTTTCTTATACAGCAGCTTTTTCAGTAGCTGCGGCCATGGGAGGAGCAAACCAGACAACTTCGGTTGATTTAGCCAAACGTTCACGAGAATTGTCTCAAGCGCATTTTCAGGCAAATGGAATCAGCACAGACGACCATCGTTTTGTGGTCATGGATGTCTTTGAATATTTCAAGTATGCCAAACGAAAAGGCTTGACCTACGATGTGATTGTCCTAGATCCGCCTAGCTTTGCTCGGAACAAAAAACAAACCTTCTCTGTGGCCAAGGATTATCACAAGTTGATTTCCCAGAGTCTTGAGATTTTAAATCCTGGAGGGATTATCATTGCCAGTACCAATGCTGCCAATGTTTCCCGTCAGAAATTTACAGAACAAATTGATAAAGGCTTTGCAGGAAGAAGTTACCAGATTTTAAATAAATACGGTCTTCCAGCAGACTTCGCCTATAATAAAAAAGATGAAAGTAGTAATTACCTCAAGGTGATTAGTATGAAGGTTAGTAAATGAAATTAATCGTTTCAGTAATGCCAAGAAGTTTAGAGGAGGCCCAGGCTCTGGATGCCACGAGGTACCTGGATGCCGACATCATTGAATGGCGTGCCGACTATCTGCCTAAAGAAGCGATTTTGCAGGTGGCTCCAGCTATTTTTGAAAAATTCGCAGGTCGTGAGTTGGTTTTCACGCTACGAACTCGCTCTGAAGGGGGAGAAATTGACCTTTCTTCAGAAGAATATATCCATTTAATCAAGGAAGTGGTGCAACTCTATCAACCAGACTATATTGATTTTGAGTACTATAGCTACAAGGATGTTTTTGAGGAAATGCTGGACTTCCCAAATCTCGTTTTGAGTTACCACAATTTCCAAGAAACACCTGAAAATATGATGGAAATCTTGTCAGAGTTGACGAGCCTAAATCCAAAACTTGTCAAGGTTGCGGTGATGGCTCATACGGAGCAGGATGTGCTAGACTTGATGAACTATACACGGGGCTTTAAAACTCTCAATCCTGAGCAGGAATATGTAACTATTTCTATGGGTAAGGTGGGCAAGGTTTCTCGTATCACTGCGGATGTGACTGGTTCGAGTTGGTCTTTTGCCAGTCTGGATGAGGCTAGTGCCCCTGGTCAGATTTCTCTAGCTAGCATGAAAAAAATCAGGGAGATTTTGGATGAAGCTTGATGGCTATACACGTTTAGCTGCAGTTGTTGCCAATCCTATTAAACATTCTATTTCTCCCTTCATCCACAATAGGGCCTTTGAGGCGACAGCTACCAATGGTGTTTATGTTGCTTGGGAGATTGAAGCGGGTGATTTGGCAGAAACAGTAGCCAATATTTGTCGCTACCAGATGTTTGGCATCAATCTGTCCATGCCCTATAAGGAGCAGGTGATTCCTTATTTGGACGGGCTGAGCGATGAGGTGCGCTTGATTGGTGCGGTCAATACGGTTGTCAATGAGAATGGGAATTTGATTGGATATAATACAGATGGCAAGGGATTCTTTAAGAGTTTGCCTTCTTTTACAATTACAGGTAAGAAGATGACCCTGCTGGGTGCAGGTGGTGCGGCCAAGTCCATTATAGCGCAAGCCATTTTGGATGGTGTCAGTCAGATTTCGGTCTTTGTTCGTTCCGTTTCTATGGAAAAAACAAGACCTCACCTAGACAAGTTACAGGAGCAGACAGGCTTTAAAGTGGACTTGTATGCTTTAGAAGATGTTTCGGAACTGCAAGCAAGGATTGCCGATTCGGGCTTACTGGTCAATGCGACTAGTGTGGGCATGGATGGTCAATCATCCCCAGTTCCAGAAAACATCAATCTGACAGAGACTCTCTTGGTCGCAGATATCATTTACCAACCCTTTGAAACGCCATTTTTGAAATGGGCTAGAAGTCAGGGCAATCCAGCAGTCAATGGTCTGGGAATGTTGCTCTATCAAGCTGCAGAAGCTTTTCAACTGTGGACAGGCAAGGAAATGCCGACAGAAGAGATTTGGCAGTCTTTAACAGAAAAATACCAATAAAGAAAGGGAGACTCTCCTATGAAAATCAGAATCGATATTCCTCATCATCCTTATGATATTCAGATTGAAAAAGGTTGTCTGGCTCAGGCTGGTCAATGGTTGCGAGAACTATGGCAACCACAAAAAGTGCTCATCGTAACAGACAACCATGTAGCTTCTCTTTATGCTGAGAAGGTCAAACTCAGCCTAGAAGATGCTGGTTTTCAGGTAGCTGTTTTTGACTTTTTAGAAGGGGAAGAAAGAAAGAATTTAACTACTGTTCAGAAAGTATATGAATTTCTAGTTAAGCAGGGGTTGACTCGTAGCGATGGAGTCGTGGCTCTCGGAGGTGGTGTCGTTGGGGACCTGGCTGGTTTTGTAGCCTCTACCTATATGCGGGGTATTCACTTTGTTCAGATTCCGACCAGTTTAACTGCCCAGGTGGATTCGTCTATCGGTGGAAAGACAGGCGTTAACACTCCATTTGCTAAGAATATGGTGGGTACCTTTGCCCAACCAGATGGGGTTCTGATTGACCCGCTTGTCCTTGAAACGCTTGGAAAAAGAGAGTTGATTGAAGGGATGGGGGAGGTCATCAAGTATGGCTTGATTGAGGATCCAGAACTGTGGGCTCTTTTGACGGAGCTGGATGGTTCTGTTGAGAGCATTCTGGAACATGCAGAGACCTTGATTGAACATTCTTGTCAGGTCAAGCGCAAGATGGTAGTTGAGGATGAGTTGGACAATGGTGTTCGCCTTTACCTCAATTTTGGCCACACCATTGGTCATGCCATTGAAGCGACGGCTGGGTATGGGAAAGTCATGCATGGTGAAGCTGTTGCCATGGGAATGGTGCAGATTTCCAAGGTGGCTGAGGAAAAAGGCCTTATGCCAGAAGGAATAACTCAGTCCATTACAGCTATGTGTCAGAAATTTGGCTTGCCTGTTGACTATGAAAACTGGGATGTTGACAAGCTTTATCAGGCTTTGACTCATGACAAGAAAGCGCGTGGCAACATCTTGAAATTGGTCTTGGTGCCAGAGCTTGGTTCAGCGACCATTCACCCAGTTTCTCTGGAAGAGATGAAAGACTACTTGGTAAAATAAGGAGAGTGTATGAGATATTTAACTGCAGGAGAATCACACGGCCCCCGTCTGACAGCTATCATTGAGGGAATTCCAGCTGGGCTTCCTTTGACAGCTGAGGATATCAATGGCGACCTTAAACGCCGTCAGGGTGGCTACGGCCGCGGTGGTCGTATGAAAATTGAGAGCGACCAAGTTATCTTTACTTCGGGCGTTCGCCACGGGAAGACGACAGGGGCGCCTATTACCATGGATGTCGTCAATAAGGACCACCAGAAATGGCTGGACATCATGTCTGCAGAGGACATTGAAGACCGCCTTAAAAGCAAACGAAAAATCACCCATCCTCGTCCAGGTCACGCCGACTTGGTTGGGGGCATCAAGTACCGTTTTGATGATTTAAGAAATTCTTTGGAGCGTTCATCAGCTCGTGAAACCACCATGCGGGTAGCAGTGGGGGCAGTGGCCAAACGCCTCTTGGCTGAGCTGGGTATGGAGATTGCTAATCATGTCGTGGTTTTTGGTGGCAAGGAAATCGATGTTCCTGAGAATCTCACAGTTGCTGAGATTAAGAAACGAGCTGCCCAGTCTGACGTTTCTATTGTCAACCAAGAACGGGAACAGGAAATCAAGGATTACATTGACCAAATCAAACGTGACGGTGATACCATCGGTGGGGTTGTGGAGACAGTCGTTGGAGGTGTTCCAGTTGGTCTTGGTTCCTATGTCCAATGGGACAGAAAATTGGATGCAAGATTGGCCCAAGCAATTGTTTCTATCAATGCTTTTAAAGGGGTGGAATTTGGTCTTGGATTTGAAGCTGGTTATCGTAAAGGCAGCCAAGTCATGGATGAAATTCTCTGGTCTAAAGAAGACGGTTATACCCGCCGTACCAATAATCTAGGTGGCTTTGAAGGTGGTATGACTAATGGGCAACCCATCGTTGTTCGCGGCGTGATGAAGCCCATCCCTACTCTCTACAAACCACTTATGAGTGTGGATATCGAAACCCATGAACCCTACAAGGCAACAGTCGAAAGAAGTGATCCGACCGCTCTTCCAGCAGCAGGAGTGGTTATGGAAGCCGTTGTGGCAACGGTTCTGGCACAAGAAATCCTTGAAAAATTCTCATCAGACAATCTAGAGGAATTAAAAGAAGCGGTAGCCCAACACCGAGATTATACAAAGAACTATTAAGGAGTTCCTATGGCAAAAACAATCTATATCGCAGGTCTTGGTTTGATTGGAGCCTCTATGGCACTTGGTATCAAACGCGATCATCCAGATTATGAAATTTTAGGGTATAATCGCAGTCAAGCTTCGAGAGATATTGCCTTGAAAGAAGGCATGATTGACCGAGCAACGGATGATTTTGCCAGTTTTGCTCCTCTGGCTGATGTCATCATTTTGACCTTGCCAATCAAGCAGACCATTGCTTTTATACAGGAGTTGGCAGGTTTGAACTTGAAAGAAGGGGTCATTATTTCAGATGCTGGTTCGACCAAGTCAGCCATTGTGGATGCGGCGGAGCAGTATTTGGCTGGCAAGTCTGTTCGCTTTGTCGGGGCCCATCCCATGGCTGGTAGTCACAAGACAGGGGCAGCTTCTGCGGATGTCAATCTTTTTGAAAACGCCTATTATATCTTCACACCTTCGAGGCTGACAAGTCAGGACACGCTTAAGGAAATGAAGGATCTGCTTTCAGGTCTTCATGCTCGTTTTATCGAGATTGATGCCCAGGAGCATGATTGTGTGACTTCTCAGATTAGCCATTTCCCTCATATTCTGGCTTCTAGTCTCATGGAGCAGACTGCGGTCTATGCTCAAGAACATGAGATGGTAAGGCGCTTTGCGGCCGGTGGTTTTCGAGATATGACCCGAATTGCGGAAAGCGAGCCGGGTATGTGGACCTCTATTCTCTTGTCCAATCGTGAGACTATTCTAGACCGAATTGAGGATTTTAAGGAACGTTTGGAAGCGATTGGTCAGGCCATTAGTAAGGGGGATGAAGAGCAAATTTGGAATTTTTTTAACCAAGCGCGTGAACAACGCCAGACCATGGAAATCCATAAGCGTGGTGGTGTGGATAGCTCTT
The DNA here is from genome assembly GCF_013277255.1 of Streptococcus sp. 2154. Taxonomy (NCBI): domain Bacteria; kingdom Bacillati; phylum Bacillota; class Bacilli; order Lactobacillales; family Streptococcaceae; genus Streptococcus; species Streptococcus sp. 2154. The sequence goes on along the minus strand of NZ_VMMK01000017.1, from coordinate 51,391 downwards.
ACGACCTCTATGTTGACGTTCCTGATGAAGAAGATGTCATCCTGCGGATTTTGGAACTGCTACGTGGAACTTCCTTGGTTAACATCCACATCAACGAGGAAAATCGTGAAGATATTCACGGAATCCTACAAATTTCATTTAAAAATGCTCAAGACTTGGAAAGAGCCGAGCATCTCATAACAGAAAATACCGACCACACAGTCGTCATCAAATAAGGAGAAAAATATGCCTAAAATAGAGCTTAAATTCATATTTGGTGTTATCTTTATTTCTTTTATCTTACTTAGAGCTTACGCTGTTAAAAAAGATGTGAAAACTACTTCAGAAGCCAGTGTTGAGACAAAAAATGAACCATCCAACAAGGAAATAAGTTAAGAGAAAACCAATTCAAAGTATGTAGACGATAGAATTATTAATGAGTTTATCAATAGCTATAATCAAAATTCTAATAGCCCATTAGAAAATATCAAAAAAGGAAATATAAAAATAAAATATAAAAGTAAATATTTCGCATCAAGCTACGGATACTACTTGGAGCTTTTACATGCAAATGATACTGATAAAATCAATGTAACAATAAATCAGACAAATGAAAATAGTGAATCTGGTGTTGCAGGAATGAAAGAAGTATTTCATGATATTGTTAAATCGATTGAATCATCCTTATCTGATGATGAGATAGAGAACTATTTTGATAATCTTATGTCAAATGAAATAAAAACAGGTTCTAATTTAGGAACTTTGAAGATAGAGTATATACCAGATAAGGAATTAAGCAATGGACATTCAAGAGGTCATATAAAAGTGATTGCACAATAATAAAGACCACAGAGTGACTAGTAATTTAAAAAGAAATGAATAAGGAGAAAATCATGTCAAATATTTACGATAGTGCAAACGAACTCAGTCGCGGTCTACGCGAATTACCAGAATACAAGGCTGTTAAAGCAGCTAAAGATGCGATTGCAGCAGATGCTGAGGCAAGTAAAATCTTTACAGAATATGTTGCCTTCCAAGAAGAAATTCAAAGACTAGCCCAGACAGGGCAAATGCCAGACGCATCCTTCCAAGCGAAAATGGAAGGCTTTGGTAAACAGATTCAAGGGAACAGCCTCTTGTCAGAATTCTTTACCAAGCAACAACAATTGGCCATTTACCTTTCTGACATTGAAAAAATTGTTTTCGAACCAGTTTCAGAATTGCTAAAATAAGAAAAGAACTATCCTAAAGTCAGAATTTTTAAGGAATTTCTGGCTTTTTATGATAAAATAGGTAAAAGTATTGCAAGTATGAGGTCCAGTATGAAACTAAAAACAAACATTCGCCACTTACATGGCAGTATCCGCGTTCCAGGTGACAAGTCTATCAGCCACCGTTCCATTATCTTTGGAAGTTTGGCTGAGGGTGAGACCAAGGTTTATGATATTCTGCGAGGTGAAGACGTTCTTTCGACCATGCAGGTTTTTCGTGACCTTGGTGTTGAAATTGAGGACAAAGATGGGGTTATTACCATTCAAGGTGTGGGTATGGAAGGCTTAAAAGCTCCGCAAAATGCCCTTGATATGGGAAATTCTGGTACCTCGATTCGCCTGATTTCAGGTGTCCTTGCAGGTGCAGATTTTGAAGTAGAAATGTTTGGAGACGACAGTCTTTCCAAACGTCCTATGGATCGTGTGACGATTCCTCTGAAAAAAATGGGCGTTAGCATTTCGGGACAAACTGAGCGAGACCTGCCTCCTCTTCACTTAAAAGGGACGAAAACCCTAAGACCTATTCAGTATGAGTTGCCAATTGCCTCTGCCCAAGTCAAGTCAGCCTTGATTTTTGCGGCCTTGCAGGCTCAGGGGGAGTCAGTGATTATCGAAAAAGAGTGCACCCGTAATCATACTGAAGATATGTTGCAACAATTTGGTGGCCATTTAAGTGTGGAGGGCAAGAAAATCACAGTCCAAGGGCCACAAAAATTGACAGGACAGAAGGTGGTCGTACCAGGAGATATTTCCAGTGCAGCCTTTTGGTTAGTCGCAGGTTTGATTGTTCCAAACTCTCGTCTAGTGCTGCAGAATGTGGGTATCAACGAAACGCGCACCGGTATTATTGATGTCATTCGCGCCATGGGTGGAAAATTGGAAATGACTGAAATTGACCCAGTCGCTAAATCTGCTACCTTGACTGTTGAGTCTTCAGACTTGAAAGGAACAGAGATTGGCGGTGCCTTGATTCCACGTTTGATTGATGAATTGCCCATTATCGCTCTACTTGCGACCCAAGCCCAAGGTGTAACAGTTATCAAGGATGCTGAGGAACTTAAGGTCAAGGAAACAGACCGCATTCAGGTGGTGGCAGACGCCCTGAATAGTATGGGAGCAGATATCACACCTACAGCAGATGGAATGATTATCAAAGGAAAATCCGCTCTTTACGGTGCTAGAGTCAATACGTTTGGAGACCACCGAATTGGCATGATGACAGCCATCGCAGCTCTCTTGGTTGCAGATGGAGAAGTGGAACTTGATCGGGCAGAAGCCATCAATACCAGCTATCCTAGCTTCTTTGATGATTTGGAGAACTTGACTCATGGCTAAGGTGTTACTAGGCTTTATGGGTGCTGGCAAATCGACTATTGCAAGAGGTTTAGACCCAGACTACCTTGATATGGATGCTCTGATAGAGAAGCGTTTAGGTATGTCCATTGCGGAATTTTTCGCGGAAAAGGGCGAAGCGGCCTTTCGTCAGGTAGAGTCAGAAGTCCTAGCTAATTTACTACAAACAGACCAAGTCGTGTCAACTGGAGGAGGAGTGGTTATTTCTCAGAGAAATCGTGACTTACTCAAGACTAATACAGATAACATCTACCTGAAAGCAGATTTTGAAACCCTCTACCAACGTATCGCAGCTGATAAGGATAATCAGCGCCCGCTTTTTCTAAATAATAGCAAGGAAGAACTTGCAGCTATTTTCCAAGAAAGACAGGTTTGGTATGAGGAAGTGGCTAGTCGGATTTTGGATGTGACCAAGCTAAGTCCGGAGGAAATTATAGAGGAACTAAGATGAAAATTGCTTATCTAGGTCCCAAGGGATCATTTTCACACCATGTTGTGCAGACAGCTTTTCCTAATGAGGAATTGCAGGCTTTTGCCAACATTACAGATGTCATCAAGGCTTATGAGCAAGGATTAGTGGACTATTCTGTGGTGCCAGTTGAAAACTCTATTGAGGGTAGTGTTCATGAAACCTTGGACTATCTTTTTCATCTGGCTCACATCCAAGCAGTAGCAGAAATCGTTCAGCCTATTCATCAGCAGTTGATGGTGGTTCCAGGCCATACTAAGATTGAAAAGATTTTTTCACATCCACAGGCCTTGGCTCAAGGAAAGAAATTCATCGATGAACAATATCCAGAGGCTCAAATCGAGGTAACAGCTAGTACAGCTTATGCGGCCCGTTTTATTTCCGAACATCCAGACCAGCCCTTTGCAGCAGTTGCACCTAGAAGTTCTGCTGAAGAATATGGATTGGAACTGATTGCCGAGGATATTCAGGAAATGGAAGCCAATTTCACACGTTTCTGGGTTCTAGGAGCTGAAAAGCCTTCTATTCCCTTGCAAGCACAAACTGAAAAGATGAGTTTGGCCTTGACATTACCTGACAACCTTCCAGGTGCACTTTATAAGGCCCTGTCGACCTTTGCTTGGCGAGGAATTGACTTGACAAAAATTGAAAGTCGTCCACTCAAGACAGCACTGGGTGAATACTTTTTCATTATCGATGTGGATTATACCGATAAGGACTTGGTCCACTTTGCCCAAAAAGAATTAGAAGCGATTGGAATCCAGTATAAAATTCTGGGTGCCTATCCTATTTATCCAATATCAGACCATGGAAAGGAGAGAAGATGAGTAAAGAAAATCCCTTAAGTCATCATGAGCAGTTGCGTTATGATTATTTGCTAAAAAATATTCATTATCTCAATGAGAGAGAAAAAAATGAGTTTGCCTATTTGCAAGAAAAGCTAACTCTTGCTAGGGGAAATAGTAGCTCTAGCTTGGAACAAGAAAGAGAAGAGCAGGTTGACTTACCAAGCTATGCGAACCGGAGTCGCTCACAATCCAAATCACAAGCACTCTCTTTCCCTCCAAAAAAGAAAAGACGGAAGCTCCGTCTTAAACGAATTTTTATGGTGATTTTTTCACTTTTGGTCTGTGTGGCTTTGGCCATGGTATTCATGTTTTTGCGTGGTTACCAAGATGCTAGCGCAAAGAAAACTGCTGATGCTAAGGCAGCACAGGTTCAAGTCTTTAATGGTCAGGACACTAGAGATGGAGTTAATATTTTGATCATGGGGACAGACGGTCGAATCGGTCAAAATAGTGTTGAGACACGAACTGACTCTATTATGGTATTAAATGTCGGGGGCTCAGATAAGAAAATGAAGCTAGTCAGTTTCATGCGTGATAATTTGGTCTATATAGATGGTTATAGTCAAGTGATTAATGGTAGAAAACAGACAGATAACAAGTTAAACGTAGCCTACGAGTTAGGAGAACAAGAGGGGCAAAAAGGGGCAGAAATGGTTCGCCAAGTCTTGAAAGATAATTTTGACTTGGACATTAAGTACTACGCCTTGGTTGATTTCCAGGCCTTTGCCACAGCGATTGACACGCTTTTCCCTGATGGGGTGACGATTGATGCTCAATTTTCAACATTGAATGGGCGTCCCCTAACAGAAGCTACAGTCGGAGATGATTTATATGCTACCGAGACTGAGTCTCCAACCCAAACCATTAAAGTCGGAAAACAGCAGATGAATGGCTCGACCCTGCTCAATTATGCTCGTTTCCGTGATGATGATGAGGCGGATTACGGCCGTACAAAAAGACAGCAACAAGTTTTAACAGCAATTTTAGAGCAAATTAAAGATCCCACTAAACTTTTCACTGGTTCTGAAGCTCTTGGAAAGGTTTTTGCTATGACCTCAACCAACGTACCCTATACTTTCCTCCTAACAAACGGTTTATCTGTTTTGGATGGAGCAAAAAATGGTATTGAAAAATTGACGATTCCAGAACTGGGTGACTGGGTAGATGCCTATGATGTTTATGGAGGCTTGGGCTTGCTGGTTGATCAAAACAAATATCAAACCAAGCTCGCTCAAATGGGCTTGAGATAAGATAATACTCAATGAAAATTAAAGTGCAAACTAGGAAGCTAGCCGCA
>NZ_VMMK01000017.1:29689-46165 GCF_013277255.1 Streptococcus sp. 2154 | reverse complement strand
AGACTGACGAAGTCAGTTACCTATACCTACGGCAAGGTGAAGCTGACGTGGTTTGAAGAGATTTTCGAAGAGTATAAGACAGAAAAATCAAAGTTTGATAGCTATTTGGATAGCAGTCAGGCTTTGATTTTTTACAGTCTGCAATAGATTTTCACCCCTTGTTTGTGGTATAATGAAACGATACGATAGAAAGAATAATGAACAATATGACTGATTTAAAAGCAATTCAGGCTCGTAGTCTGGAGATGGCTGAATATTTTGTGGCCTTTTGTAAAGAACATGATTTGCTCTGTTATCTCTGTGGCGGAGGCGCTATTGGTACCCTTCGAAACAAGGGATTTATTCCTTGGGACGACGACCTAGACTTTTTTATGCCTCGTAAAGATTATGAGAAATTAGCAGAATTATGGCCTCGTTATGCAGATGAACGTTATTTCTTGTCAAAGAGTTACAAGGATTTTGTTGATCGTAATCTTTTTATTACCATTCGTGACAAGGAAACCACCTGTATCAAGCCTTATCAGCAGGATTTGGATTTGCCACATGGTCTGGCCTTGGATGTTTTGCCTTTGGATTATTATCCGAAAGATCCAGCTGAGCGGAAAAAACAGGTTCGTTGGGCCTTGATTTATTCACTCTTTTGTGCGCAAACTATTCCAGAAAAGCATGGTGCTCTCATGAAATGGGGAAGTCGCATTTTACTGGGTTTGACTCCAAAATCTCTCCGTTATCGCATCTGGAAAAAAGCTGAGAAAGAAATGACTAAGTATGATTTGGCTGAGAGCGATGGAATCACGGAACTATGCTCAGGTCCTGGCTACATGAGAAACAAGTACCTAATCGAATCTTTTGAAGATAATCTTTTCTTGCCATTTGAAGGAACAGAGATGCCTATTCCAGTTGGCTATGATGCTTATCTCAGCACTGCTTTTGGAGATTATATGACGCCTCCGCCAGCAGACAAGCAGCTACCGCATCATGATGCTGTCATCGCTGATATGGATAAGTCTTATACAGAATACAAGGGAGAATATGGTGGCTAAGAAAAAAATCTTATTTTTTATGTGGTCTTTTTCTCTCGGAGGCGGTGCAGAAAAGATTCTGTCTACCATTGTTTCAAATCTGGATCCAGAAAAGTATGATATTGATATTCTTGAAATGGAGCACTTTGACAAGGGATACGAATCTGTTCCCAAGCATGTAGGCATTTTAAAATCTCTTCAAGATTATCGCCAAGCTAGATGGTTACGAGCTTTTTTGTGGAGAATGAGAATTTATTTTCCAAGGCTGACTCGTCGCTTGCTTGTAAAAGATGACTATGATGTTGAAGTTTCCTTTACCATTATGAATCCACCACTGTTGTTCTCTAAAAGAAAAGAAGTCAAGAAAATCTCTTGGATTCATGGAAGTATCGAAGAATTTCTTAAGGATAGCTCCAAAAGAGAATCACATAGACGCCAGTTGGATGCTGCGAATACCATTGTAGGAATTTCAAAAAAGACCAGCAATTCTATCAAGGAAGTCTATCCAGATTATGCTTCTAAATTACAGACAGTCTACAATGGATATGATTTTAAGACTATTTTAGAAAAATCTCAAGAGAAGATCGATATCGAGATTGCTCCTCAAAGTATCTGTACCATCGGACGGATTGAGGAAAATAAGGGTTCTGACCGTGTGGTGGAAGTGATACGGTTATTGCACCAAGAGGGGAAAAACTATCATCTCTATTTTATCGGGGCTGGTGATATGGAAGAGGAACTGAAAAAACGAGTTAAAGAGTATGAGCTTGAAGACTATGTGCATTTCCTTGGTTATCAAAAAAATCCATACCAGTATTTGTCTCAGATGAAGATCCTCTTGTCTATGTCTAAACAAGAAGGTTTTCCTGGTGTTTATGTGGAATCCTTGAGCCTTGGAATCCCTTTTGTCTCTACGGATGTCGGAGGGGCTGAGGAATTATCCCAAGAAGGACGATTTGGACAAATCATTGAGAGCAATCAAGAGGCAGCTAAGGCAATTACGAACTACATGACCTCTACCTCAAACTTCGATGTCAATGAGGCTAGCCAATTCATTCAACAATTTACAATTGCCAAACAAATCGAACAAGTAGAAAAACTATTAGAGGAGTAGCATGGAAACTGCATTAATTAGTGTCATTGTGCCAGTCTATAATGTGGCGCAGTACCTAGAAAAATCGATAGCTTCCATTCAGAAGCAGACTTATCAAAATCTGGAAATCATTCTTGTTGATGATGGAGCAACGGATGAAAGTGGTCGCTTGTGTGATTCAATCGCTGAACTAGATGATAGGGTGTCAGTGCTTCATAAAAAGAATGAAGGTTTGTCACAAGCACGAAATGATGGAATGAAGCAGGCTCACGGAGATTATCTGATTTTTATTGACTCAGATGATTATATCCATCCAGAAATGATTCAGAGCTTATATGAGCAATTAATTCAAGAAGATGCGGATGTTTCAAGCTGTGGTGTCATGAATGTCTATGCTAATGATGAAAGTCCACAGTCAGCCAATCAGGATGATTATTTTGTCTGTGATTCCCAAACATTTCTGAGGGAATACCTCATAGGTGAAAAAATACCTGGAACAATCTGCAATAAGCTAATCAAGAGAGAGATTGCAACTGCCCTATCCTTTCCAAAGGGATTGATTTATGAAGATGCTTATTATCATTTTGATTTAATCAAGTTGGCTAAAAAGTACGTTGTTAATACCAAACCCTATTATTACTATTTCCATAGAGGGGATAGTATTACAACTAAACCCTATGCAGAGAAGGATTTAGCCTATATTGATATCTACCAAAAGTTTTACAATGAAGTTGTGAAAAACTATTCTGACTTGAAAGAGGTTGCTTTTTTCAGATTGGCCTATGCTAACTTCTTTATTCTGGATAAGATGTTGCTAGATGATCAGTATAAACAGTTTGAAGCCTATTCTCAGATTCATCGTTTTTTAAAAGGCCATGCCCTTGCTATTTCTAGGAATCCAATTTTCCGTAAGGGGAGAAGAATTAGTGCTTTGGCTCTATTCATAAATATTTCCTTATATCGATTCTTATTACTAAAAAATATTGAAAAATCTAAAAAATTACATTAGAACGGGGGTGAGCAAGTGATTGATGGAAAACGATTGTTATTTAGTTTGACCATAGTCAGCTATGCTTTGACGCTAGTAAGTGGAATTGTATATCTGTTTAATAATAACAATGTTAGCTTGCTTTCTACTTTATTGTTCTTACTGGTTAGTAGCTTAATTGCCTGCTGGAATAACATCAAGTATTACTTAATCCATTTTATTTTCTATTTAACCATTTTTGTATTTCTGGTATCAAGACCGACCATTGATTATTTTAGGGATGGTGCTTTGGATACCTATCATCCAATAGCCTATCGTTTTGCCTTTATAGTTGTCATGGTTTCGATTCTGGGCTTGACCATAGGAGGCATTCTGGCTCGTTACTTCATAGCTAGGAAGAAAATAAAAGTAGCAAATATAGGAAATTCTCTAAAAGAGGTTTATATCAAGCGGTTACGCTTTGTATCACTAGGAGTTTTTCTTCTAACCTATCCTTTCTATTTCATTCGGTTATTCGAACGGCTCCTGTATCGCTTGCAGACTTCCTACTATGCCTACTATGCAAACTTTGAAAGTAAACTGCCCTATTTTACCTATATCTTATCAACATTTACGGTCTATGCAATGTGTATGTATTTGGCAACCAAGCCAAAGAAATTGCAGGCAACAGCAGTGCTTGTCTCCTTTATTGCAGCTAATACTATTCATTTGGCAATTGGGACACGAAATCCCTTTATTTTAAGTATTTTATTTGCTTTTGTTTATTACTTTATGCGAGAGCAAACTGAAAAAGGAAAATGGATTGGGTTTAAAGAAAAGTTAGCGATTTTTGTAGGTTCTCCTATTCTCATGTTAGCAATGGGAGTGCTCAATTATGTACGGGATAATGTCCAGGTTTCCCATACAGGTTTCTGGGATATCTTGCTTGACTTTATCTATAAACAAGGAACCAGTTTTGGCGTTCTGGCTCGAGGTTTTCTATTTAACAGTAGCCTCCCTTACCGAGATTTCCGTAATTTTACATTTGGTCCTGTCCTTGATTATTTTGCAAGGGGAAGCTTGGGGGCTATTTTCGGAGGAAAAGCCTTTGAACATACAACCAATAGTGTGGAGCTAGCTATTGATAGTAATAGTTATGCCCACAATTTGTCCTATCTTGTTTTGAACAAGGAATATTTAAAAGGACATGGTATCGGAAGTAGTTATATCATGGAGTTGTATACAGACTATGGTATGATAGGAGTCTTTCTACTTAGTCTCTTACTCGGTATGCTATTTATAGCCATGCTGCAAGTAGCCTATCGTTCAAGAACAATCCTATTTGCCTTGTCTTTACTCATCTTGAATAATCTATTCTTTATGCCTAGAAGTAGCTTTTCAGAAAGTTTCTTCAATTTATTTACAATGCAATTCTGGGGAATTGTTCTTGTGATTATATTTGTAGCAAAAATGCTTACAAAAGAGAACCAGTATCTACTAAACAAAGGAGAAAAAAATCATGTTTGAACATTATTCAGTAGCTGATTTATTTGCAAATCTTTACAAAAAACGAAAAGCAAATATTTTAGCTCTCATCGCTTTATTTGCTCTCATTGCTGTACCATTTACAATTAAAGCAGTTAGGAATAAAAACACTGTCAAAGATACAACAAGTTATTCAACTTATCTTAGCTATAAAATCACTCCTCCAGAAGACTCAGCTAAAACAATTTTGAATCATCAAATTGGTGGTTATAGTGATTTTTATGGGAAATTGATTGATGGGAATTTGAATGGAGCTTATCTTTTCAATGATGTAGAACCCAGTGAGTTGAAAAAAATTGCCAGTGAATTAGACACGACAGAAACAACCTTGAAAAATTCAACGAATGATTATTGGTGGAAAAAATTGACCGTCTACTATATGATTGACGATGCAGGGGTTGGTGTGAAAATTTTGACATCAAGTAAAGATGCTAATGATTTGTTAGAGCGAAAAATTGATGGATTGATTGAGAAATTTAAACACACTTTTGCAAATGTAAAAATTGAAAAATTGGAAACCATCAACTCTAAAGAATTGAATGCAAATGGTGAGACAGCACTTGGATTGAATGTGAAAAACTTGATTCTCCGTTTAGCTGTTATTGGAGTAGTTTGTGTGATTTTGGTTGTGATGGGGAATGTATTGATTTATCTCTTTAATCCAACAATCAATAGAGCAGGTGATTTTTCTCAGTATCAAATTGATTTTGTAACAGAGATTACAACAATTGCTAACCTAGCAGATGTCTTGTCATACAAAAATGCTGGACAAGAATTAACAATCGTTAGCTCAAATAAAGCTATCCTAGATAAATTGAAACAGAGTCAAGAGGCTTTAAAAGGAATGCATTTTGTAGATTTACAGGATGTATCATCTCTTTTGGAAAGAGATACAGTCCTTCTTGTTGAAGAGTACGGAGTGACTCGTTATAAGAAATTTGAACAAAGTCTTCAAATTCTTAGAAACTTAAATCGTTCTATCCTCGGTGTAGCAACCTTTAAACTATAAGCTTTCTGATGTATTAGGTCTTCAAAGTCGAACAAGAAGTTTGATTTTGAAGGCTTTTTCTATCTGTCTGCAGAAATTTTCTCTTGGAGTCTCCTATAGAAAGACCCTAGGGAAAATCTATCCGTATAGAGGAGCCTTCTTTTGATAAAATCGTAAAAATCTAGTATAATAGATAGAACTGAAAGTATGAGGTTACTAGCAATGAAAATGAAACAAATTAGTGATACAACTTTGAAAATCACGATGTCTTTAGAGGATTTGATGGATCGTGGCATGGAGATTGCTGACTTTCTTGTCCCTCAAGAAAAAACAGAAGAGTTTTTTTATGCTATCTTGGATGAGTTAGAGATGCCTGATAGCTTTCTAGATACAGGTATGTTGAGCTTCCGTGTGACTCCAAAACCTGATAAGGTTGATGTCTTTGTAACCAAATCAAAGATTGACCAAAATCTAGATTTTGAAGATTTATCGGATTTACCAGATATGGAAGAATTGGCTCAAATGTCGCCAGATGAGTTTATTAAAACCTTAGAAAAGAGCATCGCAGACAAAACTAAGGATGATATCGAAGCGATTCAATCTTTAGAGCAAGTCGAAGCCAAGGAAGAAGAGCAGGAGCAGGCTGAACAAGAAGCTGAGAGTAAGAAAGAACCTTACATCTACTACATCCTTTCTTTTGCTAAGTTGGCTGACTTGGTGGCTTTTGCTAAGACAGTGACTTTTGAGATGGAAACTTCTGAACTCTACAAGATGAATGAGCGCTATTATTTGACCATTTTAGTGGATATTGAAAATCATCCAAGTCCATATCCAGCTTGGCTGTTGGCCCGTATGCGCGAGTTTGCGGACGATAGTGACATCAGTCGTTCAGTCTTGCAGGAGTATGGCCAAGTCTTGATGAATCACGATGCAGTGACCAATCTGCAAAAGATTGGATAATCACTTCTGGAAAATTATTTCTAGATTTTAGGAAGAGCGAATCATCAGATTCGTTTTTTTCTTTTCTAGACTGAAATAGTGATTTACTATGATAGGAATTTTCACAAAATTCTGTTATAATGGCTATATTAGAAAATTTCGAGGAGATAAAGATGACAGTTAAAATTGCTTTACTAGGATTTGGTACCGTTGCAAGTGGTGTGCCTTTCCTCCTAAAGGAAAATGGAGAAAAAATCAATCAATCAGCACATTCAGAGATTGAAGTTGCTAAGGTATTGGTCAAGGATGAAGATGAAAAGAATCGCTTACTTGCAGCAGGGAATGACTTTAACTTTGTAACCAATGTGGATGATATTTTATCAGATCAAGACATTACAATCGTAGTGGAATTGATGGGGCGTATCGAACCTGCTAAAACCTTTATCACTCGTGCCTTGGAAGCTGGAAAACACGTTGTTACTGCTAACAAGGACCTTTTGGCTGTCCATGGCGCAGAATTGCTAGAAATCGCTCAAGCTAACAAGGTAGCACTTTACTACGAAGCAGCAGTTGCTGGTGGGATTCCAATTCTTCGTACTTTAGCAAATTCCTTGGCTTCTGATAAAATTACGCGCGTGCTTGGAGTAGTCAACGGAACTTCCAACTTCATGGTGACCAAGATGGTGGAAGAAGGCTGGTCTTACGATGATGCTCTTGCGGAAGCACAACGTCTAGGATTTGCAGAAAGCGATCCGACGAATGACGTAGATGGGATTGATGCAGCCTACAAGATGGTTATTTTGAGCCAATTTGCCTTTGGCATGAAGATTGCCTTTGATGATGTAGCCCACAAGGGAATCCGCAATATCACACCAGAAGACGTAGCTGTAGCTCAAGAGCTTGGTTACGTAGTGAAATTGGTTGGTTCTATTGAGGAAACTTCTTCAGGTATTGCTGCAGAAGTGACTCCAACCTTCCTACCTAAAGCGCACCCACTTGCTAGTGTGAATGGCGTAATGAACGCTGTCTTTGTAGAATCTATCGGTATTGGTGAGTCTATGTACTACGGACCAGGTGCGGGTCAAAAACCAACTGCAACAAGTGTTGTAGCTGATATTGTCCGTATCGTTCGTCGTTTGAATGATGGTACTATTGGCAAAGACTTCAACGAATATAGCCGTGACTTGGTCTTGGCAAATCCTGAAGATGTCAAAGCAAACTACTATTTCTCAATCTTGGCTCCAGACTCAAAAGGTCAGGTCTTGAAGTTGGCTGAAATCTTCAATGCTCAAGATATTTCCTTTAAGCAAATCCTTCAAGATGGCAAAGAGGGTGACAAGGCGCGTGTCGTTATCATCACACACAAGATTAATAAAGCCCAGCTTGAAAATGTCTCAGCTGAATTGAAGAAGGTTTCAGAATTCGACCTCTTGAATACCTTCAAGGTGCTAGGAGAATAAGATGAAGATTATTGTACCTGCAACCAGTGCCAATATCGGGCCAGGTTTTGACTCGGTCGGTGTAGCTGTAACCAAGTATCTTCAAATTGAGGTCTGCGAAGAAGGAGATGAGTGGTTGATTGAACACCAGATTGGCAAATGGATTCCACATGATGAGCGTAATCTCTTGCTCAAAATCGCTTTGCAAATTGTACCAGATTTGAAACCTAGACGCTTGAAAATGACCAGTGATGTTCCCTTGGCGCGTGGTTTGGGTTCTTCCAGCTCAGTTATTGTGGCTGGGATTGAACTAGCCAACCAATTGGGGCAACTCGACTTGTCTGATCATGAAAAATTGCAGTTAGCGACCAAGATTGAAGGACACCCTGATAATGTGGCTCCAGCCATTTATGGTAATCTCGTTATTGCAAGTTCTGTTGAAGGGCAAGTCTCTGCTATCGTAGCAGACTTTCCAGAGTGTGATTTTCTAGCTTACATTCCAAACTATGAATTACGTACTCGCGACAGCCGTAGTGTCTTGCCTAAAAAATTGTCTTATAAGGAAGCTGTTGCTGCAAGTTCTATCGCCAATGTAGCGGTTGCTGCCTTGTTGGCAGGAGACATGGTGACCGCTGGGCAAGCAATCGAGGGAGACCTCTTCCATGAGCGCTATCGTCAGGACTTGGTAAGAGAATTTGCGATGATTAAGCAAGTGACCAAAGAAAATGGGGCCTATGCAACCTACCTTTCTGGTGCTGGGCCGACAGTTATGGTTCTGGCTTCTCATGACAAGATGCCAAGGATTAAGGCAGAATTGGAAAAGCAACCTTTCAAAGGAAAACTGCATGACTTGAGAGTTGATACCCAAGGTGTCCGTGTAGAAGCAAAATAAAGAATAGAAGATAGGATGGGGAAACTCTTGACCAGAGGGTTTCATATCCTTTTTGTGAAAAGAAGTTTATACTCAATGAAAATCAAAGAGCAAACTAGGAAGCTAGCCGCAGGCTGCTCAAAACAGTGTTTTGAGGTTGTGGATAGAACTGAAGAAGTCAGCTCAAGACACTGTTTTGAGGTTGTGGATAGAACTGACGAAGTTAGCTCAAAATACTGTTTTGAGGTTGCAGATGTGAGCTGACGTGGTTTGAAGAGATTTTCGAAGAGTATTAGTTAAAAACGTGATAAAGGAGAAATAAAGATGGCAGAAATTTATCTAGCAGGTGGTTGTTTTTGGGGCCTAGAGGAATATTTTTCACGCATTTCTGGAGTGCTAGAAACCAGTGTTGGCTACGCTAATGGTCAAGTCGAAACGACCAATTACCAGTTGATCAAGGAAACAGACCATGCAGAAACGGTCCAAGTGATTTACGATGAGAAGGAAGTGTCACTCAGAGAGATTTTACTTTATTATTTCCGAGTTATCGATCCTCTATCTATCAATCAACAAGGGAATGACCGTGGTCGCCAATATCGAACTGGGATTTATTATCAGGATGAAGCAGATTTGCCAGCTATCTACACAGTGGTACAGGAGCAGGAACGCATGCTGGGTCGAAAGATTGCAGTAGAAGTGGAGCAATTACGCCACTACATTCTGGCTGAAGACTACCACCAAGATTATCTCAGGAAGAATCCTTCAGGTTACTGTCATATCGATGTGACCGATGCTGATAAGCCATTGATTGATGCAGCAAACTATGAAAAGCCTAGTCAAGAGGTGTTGAAGGCCAGTCTATCTGAAGAGTCTTATCGTGTCACACAAGAAGCTGCTACAGAGGCTCCATTTACCAATGCCTATGACCAAACCTTTGAAGAGGGGATTTATGTAGATATTACGACGGGTGAGCCACTCTTTTTTGCCAAGGATAAGTTTGCTTCAGGTTGTGGTTGGCCAAGTTTTAGCCGTCCGATTTCCAAAGAGTTGATTCATTATTACAAGGATCTGAGCCATGGAATGGAGCGAATTGAAGTTCGTTCTCGTTCAGGCAGCGCTCACTTGGGTCATGTTTTCACAGATGGACCGCGGGAGTTAGGCGGCCTCCGTTACTGTATCAATTCTGCTTCTTTACGCTTTGTGGCCAAGGATGAGATGGAAAAAGCAGGATATGGCTATCTATTGCCTTACTTAAACAAATAAAACAGAGAGTGGGGCTTCCCACTTTCTTCATTTCTAGAATATGA
The DNA here is from genome assembly GCF_013277255.1 of Streptococcus sp. 2154. NCBI lineage: Bacteria > Bacillati > Bacillota > Bacilli > Lactobacillales > Streptococcaceae > Streptococcus > Streptococcus sp. 2154. The sequence goes on along the minus strand of NZ_VMMK01000017.1, from coordinate 35,994 downwards.
ATAGAAGGGATTTATGAAACACCTATTATCTTACTTCAAACCCTACATCAAGGAATCAATTTTAGCCCCCTTGTTCAAGCTGTTAGAAGCTGTTTTTGAGCTCTTGGTTCCCATGGTGATTGCTGGGATTGTTGACCAATCTTTACCTCAGGGAGATCAAGGTCATCTCTGGATGCAGATTGGCCTGCTCCTTATCTTTGCAGTAATTGGCGTTTTAGTGGCCTTGATAGCTCAATTTTACTCAGCAAAGGCAGCAGTAGGCTTTGCTAAGGAATTGACAAACGATCTTTATCGTCATATTCTTTCCTTGTCCAAGGACAGCAGAGACCGTCTGACAACTTCTAGTTTGGTCACTCGCTTGACTTCGGATACCTACCAGATTCAGACTGGTATCAATCAATTCCTGCGTCTCTTTTTGCGAGCGCCCATTATCGTTTTTGGTGCCATTTTTATGGCTTATCGAATCTCAGCTGAGTTGACTTTCTGGTTCTTAGTCATGGTTGCCATTTTGACCATTGTCATTGTAGGGTTATCTCGATTGGTCAATCCTCTCTACAGTAGTCTCAGAAAGAAAACGGACCAACTGGTTCAGGAAACGCGCCAGCAATTGCAAGGGATGCGGGTTATTCGTGCTTTTGGTCAAGAAAAACGAGAGTTACAGATTTTTCAAACCCTTAACCAAGTTTATGCTAGATTACAAGAAAAGACAGGTTTCTGGTCTAGTTTATTAACACCTCTGACCTATCTGATTGTCAATGGAACTCTTCTCGTTATTATCTGGCAAGGCTATATTTCAATTCAAGGAGGAGTGCTCAGTCAAGGTGCTCTCATTGCTCTTATCAATTACCTCTTACAGATTTTGGTGGAATTGGTCAAGCTAGCCATGCTGATCAATTCCCTCAACCAGTCCTACATCTCAGCTAAGCGAATCGAGGAAGTTTTTGCTGAGGCTCCAGAAGATATTCATTCAGAATTAGAACAAAAGCAAGCTAGCAGTGATCAGGTTTTACAAGTTCAAGAACTGACCTTTACCTATCCTGATGCGGCCCAGCCTTCTCTGAGAGACATTTCCTTTAATATGAAGCAAGGGCAAATCCTTGGTATCATCGGAGGAACTGGTTCTGGTAAATCAAACTTGGTACAAGTCTTACTTGGTCTTTATCCAGTAGAAAAGGGAAGCATTGACTTTTATCGAGATGGATCTAGTCCTCTTAATATTGAGCAGTGGCGGTCTTGGATTGCCTATGTGCCCCAAAAGGTCGAACTTTTTAAAGGAACCATTCGTTCCAATTTGACTCTAGGTTTCAATCACGAAGTAACGGATCAAGAACTCTGGCAGGCCTTAGAAATTGCGCAAGCTAAGGATTTTGTCAGTGAAAAGGAAGGACTCTTGGATGCCCTAGTTGAGGCAGGTGGTCGAAATTTTTCAGGTGGACAAAAACAAAGGCTGTCTATCGCACGTGCAGTCTTGCGCCAAGTTCCATTTCTCATCCTAGATGATGCTACCTCGGCCCTCGACACCATTACCGAGTCCAAGCTCTTGAAAGCAATTCGAGAAAATCTGCCAAATACGAGCTTAATTTTGATTTCTCAACGGACTTCGACACTCCAAATGGCTGACCAGATTCTCCTCTTGGAAAAAGGTGAGTTACTAGCTATCGGTAAGCACGAGGACTTGATGAAATCGAGTCAAGTCTATCGTGAAATCAATGAATCCCAACATGGAAAGGAGGACTAGCATGAGACGACAAACTGCAAACCAGACGCTCACACGCTTGGCTAAAGACCTTGCAAGTCATCCCTTCCTTCTTTTCCTAGCCTTTCTAGGAGCTATTGCCCAGGTTGGCTTATCGATTTACCTACCTATCTTGATTGGGCAGGTCATCGACCAAGTCCTAGTGGCTGGTTCTTCACCAGTTTTTTGGCAGATTTTTCTCCAGATGATCTTGGTAGTTATAGGAAATACTCTGGTACAATGGGCCAATCCTCTTCTTTATAATCGCCTAATTTTCTCTTATACCAGAGACTTGCGAGAGCGAATCATTTATAAGCTCCATCGGTTACCGATTGCTTTCGTGGATCGGCAAGGAAGTGGAGAAATGATCAGTCGGCTGACCACAGACATAGAACAGTTGGCAGCTGGCTTGACCATGATTTTTAACCAATTTTTCATTGGTGTTTTGATGATTTTGGTTAGTATTCTAGCCATGCTCCAAATTCATCTCCTCATGACTCTCTTAGTCTTGCTGTTGACGCCACTGTCCATGGTGATTTCACGCTTTATTGCCAAGAGATCCTATCATCTCTTCCAGAAGCAAACAGAGACGAGGGGGATTCAGACCCAGTTGATTGAAGAATCGCTTAGCCAGCAGACTATAATCCAGTCCTTCAATGCTCAAACAGAGTTTATCCAAAGATTGCGTGAGGCTCATGACAACTACTCAGGCTATTCTCAGTCAGCCATCTTTTATTCTTCAACGGTCAATCCTTCGACTCGCTTTGTAAATGCACTCATTTATGCCCTTTTAGCTGGAGTAGGAGCTTATCGTATCATGATGGGTTCCACCTTGACCATTGGGCGTTTAGTTACCTTTTTGAATTATGTCCAACAGTACACCAAGCCCTTTAACGATATTTCTTCAGTTTTAGCCGAATTGCAAAGTGCTCTCGCTTGCGCAGAGCGTGTCTATGCTGTCTTAGAAAGTCCTGAGGTGGCTGAAACAGGTAAGGAAGTCTTGACCAGTGACCAAGTTAAGGGAGCGATTTCCTTTAAACATGTCTCTTTTGGCTACCATTCTGAAAAGATTTTGATTAAGGATTTATCTATTGATATTCCAGCTGCTAGCAAGGTAGCTATCGTTGGTCCGACAGGTGCTGGAAAATCAACTCTCATCAATCTTCTTATGCGTTTTTATCCCAATAACTCGGGAGATATCTTGCTGGATGGGCAATCCATTTATGATTATACACGAGCATCATTGAGACAGCAGTTTGGGATGGTGCTCCAAGAAACCTGGCTCAAGCAAGGAACCATTCATGACAATATTGCCTTTGGCAATCCTGATGCCAGTCGGGAGCAGGTGATTGCTGCCGCCAAAGCAGCCAATGCAGATTTTTTCATCCAACAGCTACCTCAAGGCTACGATACCAAGTTGGAAAATGCAGGAGAATCTCTTTCTGTTGGTCAAGCTCAGCTCTTGACCATCGCCCGAGTCTTTTTGGCTATTCCAAAGATTCTTATCTTAGACGAGGCAACTTCCTCCATCGATACACGGACAGAAGTGCTAGTACAGGATGCCTTTGCAAAACTCATGAAGGGGCGCACAAGCTTTATCATCGCCCACCGTTTGTCAACCATTCAGGATGCGGATTTGATTCTTGTCTTGGTAGATGGCGACATCGTGGAGCATGGCAATCATCAGGATCTCATGGCTAGAAAGGGTAAGTATTACCAAATGCAGCAAGCAGCAGCTTTTAGCTCTGAATAAGCCATTCTCTTTTGAAAGTTTATGGACGAAAAAAGTTGCCTTCGGGTGACTTTTTTGTTACAATAGCTAGAAAAATTGTTCACTGTAATACTTAATGAAAATCAAAGAGCAAACTAGGAAGCTAGCCGCAGGTTACTAAAAGCACTGTTTTGAGGTTGCAGATAGAACTGACGAAGTCAGTAACCACACCTACGGCAAAGTGAATCTGAAGTAGTTTGAAGAGAGTATAACTTGTCTTTTAGAAAAGGAGCCTATAATGAAAGTCTTTCAGAATGTAAATATCGTGACTTGTGATCAAGATTTCCATGTTTATCTTGATGGAATCTTAGCAGTCAAGGATTCTCAAATCGTCTATGTCGGTCAAGATAAGCCAGCGTTTTTAGAGCAAGCTGAGCAGATTATAGACTATCAGGGAGCTTGGATTATGCCTGGGTTGGTCAATTGCCACACCCATTCTGCTATGACAGGTTTGAGAGGAATTCGGGATGATAGCAATCTCCATGAATGGCTCAATGACTATATCTGGCCAGCAGAAGCTGAGTTTACTCCCGACATGACTACTAAGGCGGTCAAAGAAGCTCTGACAGAGATACTCCAGTCAGGAACAACAACCTTTAATGATATGTATAATCCCAATGGTGTGAATATTGAGCAGATTTATCAGGCAGTGAAAGATTCCAAGATGCGTTGTTATTTTTCTCCGACTCTTTTTTCTTCAGAGACAGAAACAACTGCTGAGACTATAAGCAGAACTCGATCCATCATAGACGAAATCTTAAAATATAAAAATCCAAATTTCAAGGTTATGGTAGCACCTCATTCTCCCTATAGCTGCAGTAGAGACTTGCTGGAAGCGAGTTTGGAAATGGCAAAAGAGCTTGCTATTCCAATCCATATCCATGTGGCGGAGACCAAGGAAGAATCAGGCATTATCCTGAAACGATACGGCAAACGCCCCCTCGCCTTTCTAGAAGAACTGGGTTACTTAGATCATCCGTCTGTCTTTGCTCATGGGGTCGAATTAAACGAGCGAGAAATTGAACGCTTGGCAACTTCTCAAGTGGCTATTGCTCACAATACTATCAGTAATCTCAAACTGGCATCAGGAATTGCTCCAATTATCCAGCTCCAAAAAGCAGGAGTAGCAGTCGGAATTGCGACTGACTCGGTCGCTTCCAATAACAATCTTGATATGTTTGAGGAGGGACGGACTGCAGCCCTTCTTCAGAAGATGAAAAGTGGAGATGCCAGCCAATTTCCTATCGAAACAGCTCTCAAGGCACTGACAATCGAAGGGGCTAAGGTTCTAGGAATGGAAAATCAGATAGGAAGTCTAGAAGTCGGCAAGCAGGCAGATTTTCTCGTTATTCAACCACAAGGCAAAATCCATCTCCAACCTCAAGAAAATATGCTCTCTCACCTAGTTTATGCTGTCAAATCCAGTGATGTTGATGATGTCTATATTGCTGGAGAACAGGTTGTTAAGCAAGGTCAAGTTCTGACAGTAGAACTTTAGAAGAAAAATCACGAAAAATTTTAAAAAAAGTTTGTAAAAATCTTGCATTCTTTTTTTGACTATGCTATACTTATATACGGTTTGAAAAAACTGCCTAAGACAGTAGGGGAGCTCGACTCATAAATATCCTACCGAGGACAAAACGTATCATGTAAAAAGAAGCGTATTGTACTTTCGTGTCTAGGTTTGGGCGCGTTTTTCTTTTGGAAAAATTCCCCAAGCAAAATAATTACGGAGGTGAACACACTAATGAGTGAAGCAATTATTGCTAAAAAAGCGGAACTAGTTGACGTAGTAGCTGAAAAAATGAAAGCTGCTGCATCTATCGTCGTTGTAGACGCTCGTGGTTTGACAGTTGAGCAAGATACAGTTCTTCGTCGTGAGCTTCGTGGAAGCGAAGTTGAGTATAAAGTCATTAAAAACTCAATCTTGCGTCGTGCAGCTGAAAAAGCTGGTCTTGAAGATCTTGCATCAGTATTCGTTGGACCATCTGCAGTAGCATTTTCTAACGAAGATGTTATTGCACCAGCGAAAATCTTGAACGACTTTTCTAAAAACGCTGAAGCACTTGAAATCAAAGGTGGTGCAATCGAAGGCGCTGTCGCATCTAAAGAAGAGATTCTTGCACTTGCAACTCTTCCAAACCGCGAAGGACTTCTTTCTATGCTCCTTTCTGTACTTCAAGCGCCAGTGCGCAACGTTGCTCTTGCAGTCAAAGCGGTTGCAGAAAGCAAAGAAGACGCAGCTTAATCTTAAGCTACGTAGCGTAGCCTAGCTACGAAAATCTATTATAAATTTAAAACATATTTGGAGGAAATAACAATGGCATTGAACATTGAAAACATTATTGCTGAAATTAAAGAAGCTTCAATCCTTGAATTGAACGACCTTGTAAAAGCTATCGAAGAAGAATTTGGTGTAACTGCAGCTGCTCCTGTAGCTGTTGCTGCAGCTGGTGCTGCTGACGCTGGTGCTGCTAAAGATTCATTCGACGTTGAATTGACATCTGCAGGCGACAAAAAAGTTGGCGTTATCAAAGTTGTACGTGAAATCACAGGTCTTGGTCTTAAAGAAGCTAAAGAACTTGTTGACGGTGCACCAGCACTTGTTAAAGAAGGCGTTGCAACTGCAGAAGCTGAAGAAATCAAAGCTAAATTGGAAGAAGCTGGAGCTTCAGTTACTCTTAAATAATAGAGCGACTACATTAGTAGCTTAAAAACATGATTAAATCGCTATTCTTAGGAGTAGTGGTTTTTCTTTTTATTTAAGAAGTTGGCGAGTAAGTAATACTCAATGAAAAT
>NZ_VMMK01000017.1:0-29638 GCF_013277255.1 Streptococcus sp. 2154 | reverse complement strand
TGACGAAGTCAGTAACATATCTACGGTAAGGCGACGCTGACGTGGTTTGAAGAGATTTTCGAAAAGTATAAAATAGATTGAATTTAGAATAGTCCACTGAGTTTTATAAAACATTGTTAGAAATTGGTTTGAATTCCGCAATCAATTTGTTCGGTTTTTATTTCATTTAATTTAATTAAATTAGAATTTCCCAACCGTTTAACTCAAGATAAAAATCCCCAATCGAAGCGATTGAGGATTAAGCAAATGAATCTTAAACAATACCTTGGGCAATCATAGCGTTTGCTACATTTTCAAATGCAGCAATGTTTGCTCCTGCAAGATAGTCTTTATCAAGACCATATGTTTCTGAAGTTGTTTTAGCTGTGTTGAAGATGTTTGTCATGATGTCTTTGAGACGTCCATCAACTTCCTCACGAGTCCATGAGAGGCGAAGACTGTTTTGGCTCATTTCAAGGGCTGAAACGGCTACACCACCAGCGTTGGCAGCTTTGGCAGGTCCGTAGAAGATACCATTTTCTTTGTAGATTTTGATGGCATCAAGGTCGCTCGGCATGTTGGCACCTTCAGATACACAGATAACGCCTTGAGCAACCAAACGTTTAGCTGCTTCACCGTTGATTTCGTTTTGAGTAGCACATGGAAGCGCAATATCATAGTTTCCAGCGTAAGTCCATACAGAACCTTCGTGATATGTTGCAGTTGCTTTCTCAGCTGCATACTCAGTCAAACGAGCACGACGTTTCTCTTTAACATCAACCAAAAGATCGAAGTCGATACCATTTTCATCGATGACATAACCGTTTGAGTCAGATACAGAGATGACAGTAGCGCCAAGTTCAGTCGCTTTTTGAAGAGCGTATTGAGCAACGTTCCCAGAACCTGAAATAACCACTTTCTTACCAGCAAAGCTATTACCGTTAGCTTTCAGCATTTCTTCAGTATAGTAAACCAAACCGTAACCAGTTGCTTCTGGACGAATCAAGCTACCACCAAATTCAAGAGGCTTACCAGTCAAGACACCAGCATCAAATTGGTTAAGACGCTTGTATTGACCATAAAGGTAACCAATTTCACGTCCACCTACGCCGATATCACCAGCAGGTACGTCAAGTGATGGTCCGATGTGTTTTTGCAACTCAGTCATGAAGCTTTGGCAGAAGCGCATCACTTCAGCATCTGTTTTACCTTTAGGATCGAAGTCTGATCCACCTTTACCTCCACCGATTGGAAGTCCAGTCAAGACGTTTTTGAAGATTTGTTCAAATCCGAGGAATTTCAAAATCCCTTGGTTTACAGTTGGGTGGAAACGAAGTCCTCCTTTGTATGGTCCAACAGCTGAGTTGAATTGAACACGGTAACCACGGTTTACTTGAATTTTTCCATCACGGTCAACCCAAGGAACACGGAAAGAAATTACGCGCTCAGGCTCAGTAATACGTGCCAAGATATTTTCTTCGATATACTCAGGGTGTTTTTCAAATACAGGTTCCAAAGTGTTGAAAAATTCTTCAACAGCTTGGAGGAATTCAGCCTCGTGCCCATTACGAGCTTTTACAGTTTCAAACACGCTTTGGATATATTCTTTAGCAGATGTCATATCGTTCTCCTTTTGTTGTCATATTTTATTATATGAGCTATTATAGCAGAATTTTTTTAAACTGTAAAGAGAAAAACAAAAATTTTCTAAAAATTCTTTCAATTTAGTTTTAAGACTTTTTGAAAATAGACAAAAAACGAACCTTTTTCTTGTAAATATCTTTCTCAAAGAGAAAATCTGAAAATATGCTATAAGAAAAGAAAATGTTTAGCAATTCAGAAATCACTTGTTAATTTATCCATGATATGTTAGATTTGCCAGCAAAACTATGACCATTTTGGAGGAAAGAAATATTTACATCTCCTTATTCAGGGCAGGATTTTCTATACAAGTATAGATGTCTTGCTGGAGTTGGATCATGGAACCCAAGCGGTTATTGAGATTTAGAACTATCATCAGAATTTTTTCATTAGACTTGTTCGGTAACCATAAAGTACTATACTATCTATGAACAAGACCCAGAAAAAGTAGCCTTATTTCTTAAGAATTTTAATAGTTTAAAGCACTTAGCACCTGTTTATATTGATGAAACAGGATTCGATACTTACTTTTATCGAGAATATGGTCGCTCATCAAAGGGTCAGTTAATAGGAGGTAAAGTCTCTGGAAGAAGATATCAGGGGATTTCTTTGGTTGCAGGTCTAACAAATGGTGACTTAATCGCTCCAATGACCTACGAAGAGACGATGACGAGCGACTTTTTTGAAGCATGGTTTCAGAAATTTCTCTTACCAACATTAACCACACCCTCAGTTATTATTATGGATAATGCAAGATTCCAATAGAATAGCTAGGATAGAATTCTTGTGTGAAGAGTTTGGGCATAAACTTTTACCCCTTCCTCCCTACTCACCTGAGTACAATCCTATTGAGAAGACATGTGCTCATATCAAAAAGCACCTCAAAAAGGTATTACCAAGTTGCAATACCTTTTACGAGGCTCTTTTGTCCCACTCTTGTTTCAGTTTGTTATAAACACCTAAGATAAGAGCTATACTAGGTAAATAAAAATCTCTATACTATTTGAAAGTGAAGACTACTCACTGTGAGATAGTATAGAGTATTTTTGTTGTAGTTAAACCATCCTACCCATTCCCCATTGTAATTAACACGGTAACCGTCTGGTGTAGTCGTATTGATTGCTAGAGCACCAGAGCTATAAGCATAGTACCATTTGCCAGATACCTTCATCCAGCCTGTTTTCATAGCACCTGAACCGTCGAGATAGTACCAAGTCTCACCGTCTTTCAACCAACCTGCTTGCATCCAGACTGAACTATCGAAGCGATACCAGATATTATCTAATTTTGCCCACTGATTGTAAGGGTAAGATCCCATCAAGTTGCATAAACTACCAACGCGAGCCAGCTTGTCGCCAAAAACCCATACTTTTACCTACTTCTTGCATTTGGTTAAAGAAATTGTAGGAATTATTCGTTGTACTCTTATTTTCATTTTTGATTTTATGAGTTCCGATAGCCTTCAAATTTTTGTCAAAAAGATTCGCCTTAGTCGCAAATGTTTGAATCTGAGAAGAGTAGGCTTCTATGTATTGAATGGCTTTTCCATAACCACCAGCTAATTCTTCAGAGCCACCAGATGATGTTCCGAAACTTTGTGCAACGGTAATCCATCCATTTTGAGTAACAGGGTTTTCAAAGGCTGCCAAACCCATATAGGTCAATTCTGGATTGATTAAGGATTCGTAGTGTCCAGTTTGATCAGAGACATTTGCTCCGCTACGAGATTTATAGAATATATTTCTCAATAGCACGCGCAACGCCGTCTTCTTCGTTGCTTGAGGTAACGGCATCCGCAAGAGATTTGACATAATCGCTGGCATTTCCCATTGCAATCCCAAGCCCTGCAAATTGGAGCATTTCGATATCGTTATTAGCATCGCCCATGGCCATAATCTCTGAGGAATCAATCTTCAAAATCTCAGCTAGTCGTGAAAGAGCAGTAGCCTTTGTCGTTCCAAGCGGCATTGCTTCATAAATGACAGGCTGCGAACGAACTCCACTGAATCGTTGGCAAAGCTCTTCAGCAAAACGCTGCTCAAAATCGTCTGTTTGGCTCTCTGTTCCTAAAAACATACCTTGGAACATACGAAACTTGCCACTAGTCGCTTCCTCAAGAGAAATTTCAGTCAGGTCTGAAAAGACTAGTTTGGCATCATTTTGAATGATTTCATTAGGTTTGCCACCGAGGACAAAATAATGTTCCTCATCAAAAAGAGTCAACTGAACATCACTTTTTTCAGCTAGGTCATAGAGGTATTCGATGTCTGCTGGACTAAGTTCTTGCCAGTCAACCAAGCCCCAGTCGCTAGTCTGGTGAGTTGAACAACCGTTGTTAACAATCACATACTCATTCTGGAGATCAAGCCCCAGTTTTTTGTAGTAGGGGAGGACACCGAAAAGCGGGCGACCCGTACAGAGAACCAATTTGACACCTTTTTCAATGGCTTTGTGAATAGCAATAATGTGAGCTTGTGGGATTTCCTTGGCTTCATTGAGGAGGGTTCCGTCCATATCCAAGGCTAGTAGTTTAATCATAAGACTTCCTTCTTTATCTTTTGGTATTATTATAGCATATTTTGGAGAAGAAATTGATAGGAAGCTTGGGGCTAATTGATTTTACAGTTTAGGATGTTTTGATGACAATTCATGATTTGAAGAGGATATTTGGCCAAGATATGCTATACTAAACTTGTGATTCAATTAAGCAAACCATTCTATTCAATAAGCTAGTCAAGGAAAACAGAGGATTTAATATGAAAAAACGGATTATTCAGATTTTACTAGCATTATCCTTAATTTTTTACAAATCAACTTGGTTTTGGGGAATTTTCAATCACCTCGCAAAGCCCTATCTACCAGCAAGTCGTGAATTTTTTCAGATTCTGCTTTGGATGGAGAGTGGAGGTCTTTTATTAGCGGTCATCTATCTACTAGTTTTTGCAGGAAAGAAGACTTTTCATTTCAAATGGCAGCTGAGGCACTTTATCTACCTTTTACTGGGTTACATCATTTTGTATATGTCTGACGTCCTCTTGTCTTATTTCATACCCTCGTCTTCAAATCAAATTTCTTTGAATGAAACGATAGAAATGATAGGGAGACAGGAATTACCCTATTTCTTGCTCATGGCTTGCTTCATCGGCCCTATTGCTGAGGAATTGATTTATCGCGGTGTGCTTATGACAACCTTTTTCAAAAACTCGCCTTGGTACGGAGATGTCTTGCTTTCTGCTATTATTTTCGGTTATATTCATATCAATTTTGCTTTAACTCCTCTTGCTTTTTTCATTTATGCTAGTGGAGGTCTCATTTTAGCTCTACTGTATCGCATGACAAAAAATCTCTACTATCCAATACTAGTTCATATTCTCATCAATATCACTGCCTTCTGGAATGTATGGTTACTCCTATTTTCAGGAAGTTAGCTTACTAAAAAAATGTCGGAACTTTCCGGCATTTTCTTTTTTCACAAATAGTCAACGTTTTTCTTTTCGATATTGGAGTGGTGTGTATCCAGTTATTTTTTGAATTGATTTTGAAAATAAGGTTGGCTTGAGAAAGGCAGATAGTGAAGATAGTTAAGAAGGTTAAGAAGAATAGGATGTTCTTTTTTCCTTTTTGGAAAACTTCTAAAATATGGTATAATGAAAAGATAAAGAAGTTGGAGGTAGAAGATGAACATTCAACAATTACGCTATGTTGTGGCCATTGCCAATAGCGGTACTTTTCGTGAAGCTGCTGAAAAGATGTATGTTAGTCAGCCGAGTCTGTCTATTTCTGTTCGTGATTTGGAAAAAGAATTGGGTTTTAAGATTTTCCGTCGGACCAGCTCAGGGACTTTCTTGACTCGTCGTGGTATGGAATTCTATGAAAAAGCGCAAGAATTGGTTAAAGGATTTGATATTTTTCAAAATCAGTATGCCCATCCTGAGGAAGAAAAGGATGAATTTTCCATTGCCAGTCAGCACTATGACTTCTTGCCACCAACCATTACGGCCTTTTCAGAGCGCTATCCTGATTATAAGAACTTCCGTATTTTTGAATCAACTACTGTTCAAATTTTAGACGAAGTAGCGCAAGGTCACAGTGAGATTGGGATTATCTACCTCAATAATCAAAATAAAAAAGGGATTATGCAACGGGTTGAAAAGTTAGGCCTAGAGGTTATTGAACTAATTCCCTTCCATACCCATATTTATCTCCGTGAGGGGCATCCTTTAGCTCAGAAAGAGGAATTGGTCATGGAGGATTTAGCGGATCTACCAACGGTTCGTTTCACGCAAGAGAAAGACGAGTATCTTTATTATTCAGAGAACTTTGTTGATACCAGCGCGAGCTCGCAGATGTTTAATGTGACAGACCGTGCTACTTTGAATGGTATTTTGGAGCGGACGGACGCTTATGCAACAGGTTCCGGATTTTTAGATAGTGACAGTGTGAATGGCATCACAGTTATTCGTCTCAAGGATAACCTAGATAACCGCATGGTCTATGTTAAACGTGAAGAAGTGGAGCTGAGTCAAGCTGGAACTCTTTTCGTAGAAGTCATGCAAGAATATTTTAATCAGAAGAGGAAATCATGAAAAAAAGAGGAATAGTGGCAGTCATTGTACTGCTTTTGATTGCGCTGGATCAGTTAGTTAAATCCTATATCGTCCAACAGATTCCACTGGGTGAAGTGCGCTCCTGGATTCCCAATTTCGTTAGCTTGACCTACCTGCAAAATCGAGGGGCAGCCTTTTCTATCTTACAAGATCAGCAGTTGTTATTCGCTGTCATTACCCTGGTCGTCGTGGTAGGTGCCATTTGGTATCTACATAAGCACATGGAGGACTCATTCTGGATGGTCTTGGGTTTGACTCTGATAATCGCGGGTGGTCTTGGAAACTTTATTGACAGGGTCAGTCAGGGATTTGTTGTGGATATGTTTCACCTTGACTTTATCAATTTTGCAATTTTCAATGTGGCAGATAGCTATCTGACTGTTGGAGTGATTATTTTATTGATTGCAATGCTAAAAGAGGAAATAAATGGAAATTAAAATTGAAACTGGTGGCCTGCGTTTAGATAAGGCTTTGTCAGATTTGACAGAATTATCACGTAGTCTCGCGAATGAACAAATCAAATCAGGCCAGGTCTTGGTCAATGGCCAAGTCAAGAAAGCTAAATACACTGTCCAAGAGGGCGATGTCGTCACTTACCATGTGCCAGAACCAGAGGTTTTAGAGTATGTGGCTGAGGATCTTCCGCTAGAAATCATCTACCAAGATGAGGATGTGGCTGTTGTCAACAAACCTCAGGGAATGGTTGTGCATCCGAGTGCTGGTCATACTAGTGGAACCCTAGTAAATGCCCTTATGTATCATATTAAGGACTTGTCGGGTATCAATGGGGTTCTGCGTCCAGGAATTGTTCATCGTATTGATAAGGATACGTCAGGTCTTCTTATGATTGCTAAAAATGATGAGGCGCATCTAGCACTTGCCCAAGAACTCAAGGATAAAAAGTCTCTCCGCAAATATTGGGCGATTGTTCATGGAAATTTGCCCAATGATCGCGGTGTGATTGAAGCACCGATTGGCCGGAGTGAAAAAGATCGTAAGAAACAGGCTGTGACTGCTAAAGGGAAACCTGCAGTAACTCGTTTCCACGTCTTGGAACGCTTTGGCGATTATAGCTTAGTGGAGTTGCAACTAGAGACAGGGCGTACCCATCAGATTCGTGTCCACATGGCTTATATCGGTCATCCAGTTGCTGGGGATGAAGTCTATGGTCCTCGTAAGACACTTAAGGGGCATGGACAATTTCTTCATGCCAAGACTCTAGGTTTTACTCATCCGAGAACAGGTGAGACCTTAGAATTTACAGCAGATATCCCAGCAATTTTTAAGGAAACATTGGAGAGATTGAGGAAGTAAGAATGAAAAAGAAATTAACTAGTTTAGCACTTGCAGGCGCTTTTTTAGGCTTGTCATGGTATGGAAATGTTCAAGCTCAAGAAAGTTCAGGAAATAAAATCCACTTTATAAATGTTCATGAAGGTGGCAGTGATGCGATTATTCTTGAAAGCAATGGACATTTTGCCATGGTGGATACAGGAGAAGATTATGATTTCCCAGATGGAAGTGATTCTCGTTATCCATGGAGACAGGGTATCAATACAACTTATAAGCATGTTCTAACAGACCGTGTCTTTCGTCGTTTGAAGGAATTGGGTGTCCAAAAACTTGATTTTATTTTGGTAACCCATACCCACAGTGACCATATTGGAAATGTTGATGAATTACTGTCTACCTATCCAGTTGACCGAGTCTATCTTAAGAAATATAGTGATAATCGTATTACTAAGCCTGAACGTCTTTGGGATAATCTGTATGGCTATGATAAGGTTTTAAAGACTGCTGCTGAAAAAGGTGTTTCAGTTATTCAAAATATCACACAAGGAGATGCTCATTTTCAGTTTGGAGACATGGATATTCAACTATATAATTATGAAAATGAAACAGATTCATCAGGTGAATTAAAGAAAATTTGGGATGATAATTCCAATTCCTTGATTAGCGTAGTAAAAGTCAATGGTAAGAAAATTTACCTTGGGGGCGACTTAGATAATGTGCATGGAGCGGAAGATAAGTATGGACCTCTCATTGGAAAAGTTGATTTGATGAAGTTTAATCATCACCATGATACCAACAAATCAAATACCAAGGATTTTATTAAAAATTTGAGTCCGAGTTTGATTGTTCAAACTTCGGATAGTCTACCTTGGAAAAATGGTGTTGATAGTGAGTATGTTAATTGGCTCAAAGAACGAGGAATTGAGAGAATCAACGCAGCCAGCAAAGACTATGATGCAACAGTTTTTGATATTCGACAAGACGGTTTAGTAAACATTTCAACTTCCTACAAGCCTATTCCAAGTTTTCAAGCTGGTTGGCATAAGAGTTCATATGGAAACTGGTGGTATCAAGCGCCTGATTCTACAGGAGAATATGCTGTCGGTTGGAATGAAATTAAGGGTGAATGGTATTACTTTAACCAAACGGGTATCTTATTACAGAATCAATGGAAAAAATGGAACAATCGTTGGTTCTATTTGACAAACTCTGGTGTTGCTGCTAAAAATTGGAAGAAAATCGCTGGAATCTGGTATTATTTTAACAAAGAAAACCAGATGGAAATTGGTTGGATTCAAGATAAAGAGCAGTGGTATTATTTGGATGTTGATGGCTCTATGAAGACAGGTTGGCTTCAATATAAGGGGCAATGGTATTACTTTGCTCCATCAGGGGAAATGAAAACGGGCTGGGTAAAAGATAAAGAAGCCTGGTACTATATGGATTCTACTGGTATCATGAAGACAGGTGAGATAGAAGTTGCTGGACATCATTACTATCTAGAAGAATCAGGAGCTATGAAGCAAGGCTGGCTTAAAAAGGCAAATGATTGGTATTTCTACAAGACAGATGGTTCACGAGCTATAGGTTGGATTAAAGACAAGGATAAATGGTACTTCTTGAAAGAAAATGGTCAATTACTTGTGAATGGTAAGACACCAGAAGGCTATACTGTGGATTCAAGTGGTGCCTGGTTAGTGGATGTTCCGATTGAGAAATCTGCTACAATTAAAACTACAAGTCATTCAGAAATAAAAGAATCCAAAGAAGTAGTGAAAAAGGATCTTGAAAATAAAGAAACGAGTCAACATGAAAGTGTTACAAATTCTTCAACTAGTCAAGATTTGACATCCTCAACTTCACAAAGCTCTGAAACGAGTGTAAACAAATCGGAATCAGAACAGTAGTAGAAAAGAAGGTTTTAGGGCCTTCTTTTTCCTATCAACTCTTTTCTATTTCCTGTTATTCATGTTATAATGGATAAATATGAATAATCGGAGTGAGACTATGAAATACAAACGGATTGTCTTTAAGGTGGGTACTTCTTCTCTGACAAATGAGGATGGAAGTTTATCACGTAGTAAGGTAAAGGATATTACCCAGCAGTTGGCTATGCTGCACGAGGCTGGTCATGAGTTGATTTTGGTGTCTTCAGGTGCCATTGCGGCTGGTTTTGGAGCCTTAGGATTTAAAAAGCGTCCGACTAAAATTGCTGATAAACAGGCTTCAGCAGCGGTAGGACAAGGGCTTTTGTTGGAAGAATACACGACCAATCTTCTCTTGCGCCAAATCGTTTCTGCACAAATCTTGCTAACCCAGGATGACTTTGTAGATAAGCGTCGTTATAAAAATGCCCATCAGGCTTTGTCGGTTTTACTTAGCCGTGGGGCGATTCCTATCATCAATGAGAATGATAGTGTTGTTATTGATGAGCTCAAGGTTGGGGACAATGATACTCTGAGTGCACAGGTGGCGGCCATGGTCCAAGCAGACCTTTTGATCCTCTTGACAGACGTAGATGGTCTCTATACAGGAAATCCTAATTCAGATCCAAGAGCCAAACGTTTGGAGCAAATCGAGACTATCAATCGTGAGATTATCGATATGGCCGGTGGAGCTGGTTCGTCAAACGGAACTGGGGGCATGTTAACCAAAATCAAAGCTGCAACTATTGCGACAGAATCGGGTGTTCCTGTTTATATCTGCTCATCCTTGAAGTCAGATGCCATGATTGAAGCGGCTGAGGAGACCAAGGATGGTTCCTACTTTGTTGCGCAAGAGAAGGGGCTTCGTACCCAGAAACAATGGCTGGCCTTTTATGCTCAGAGTCAAGGTTCTATTTGGGTTGATAAAGGGGCTGCGGAAGCTCTCTCTCAACATGGAAAGAGTCTTCTCTTATCTGGTATCGTTGAAGCAGAAGGAGCCTTTTCTTACGGTGATATCGTGACAGTATTTGATAAGGAAAGTGGAAAATCACTTGGAAAAGGACGCGTGCAATTTGGAGCATCTGCTTTGGAGGATATGTTGCGTTCTCAAAAAGCCAAGGGTGTCTTGATTTACCGTGACGACTGGATTTCCATTACTCCTGAAATCCAACTACTTTTTACAGAATTTTAGAGGTAAACTATGGTGAGTAGACAAGAACAATTTGAACAGGTACAGGCTGTTAAAAAATCGATTAACACAGCTAGTGAAGAAGTGAAAAACCAAGCCTTGCTAGCCATGGCTGATCACTTAGTGGCTGCTACTGAGGAAATTTTAGCGGCTAATGCCCTCGATATGGCAGCGGCTAAGGGGAAAATCTCAGATGTGATGTTGGATCGTCTTTATTTGGATGCAGATCGTATAGAAGCGATGGCAAGAGGAATTCGTGAAGTGGTTGCCTTCCCAGATCCAATCGGTGAAGTTTTAGAAACAAGTCAGCTTGAAAATGGTTTGGTTATCACAAAAAAACGTGTAGCTATGGGTGTCATCGGTATTATCTATGAAAGCCGTCCAAATGTGACGTCTGATGCGGCTGCTTTGACTCTTAAGAGTGGAAATGCGGTTGTTCTTCGTAGTGGTAAGGATGCCTATCAAACAACCCATGCCATTGTCACAGCCTTGAAGAAGGGCTTGGAGACGACTACTATTCACCCAAATGTGATTCAACTGGTGGAAGATACTAGCCATGAAAGTAGTTATGCTATGATGAAGGCCAAGGGCTATCTAGACCTCCTCATTCCTCGTGGAGGAGCTGGCTTGATCAATGCAGTGGTTGAGAATGCGATTGTACCTGTTATCGAGACAGGGACTGGGATTGTCCATGTCTATGTGGATAAGGATGCAGACGAAGACAAGGCGCTGTCTATCATCAACAATGCTAAAACCAGTCGTCCCTCTGTTTGCAATGCCATGGAGGTTCTGCTGGTTCATGAAGACAAGGCAGCAAGCTTCCTTCCTCGCTTGGAGCAAGTGCTGGTTGCAGATCGAAAAGAAGCTGGGTTGGAACCAATTCAATTCCGCTTGGATGAGAAAGCCAGTCAGTTTCTTTCAGGTCAAGCAGCTGAGGCACAAGACTTTGACACCGAGTTTTTAGACTATGTCTTAGCTGTTAAGGTTGTGAGCAGTTTAGAAGAAGCGGTTGCCCATATTGAAGCCCATAGTACCCATCATTCAGATGCCATTGTAACGGAAAATGCTGAAGCTGCAGCTTACTTTACAGATCAAGTGGACTCTGCAGCTGTCTATGTCAATGCCTCAACTCGTTTTACCGATGGTGGACAATTTGGTCTTGGATGTGAGATGGGAATTTCTACTCAGAAATTGCACGCGCGTGGTCCAATGGGCTTGAAAGAGTTGACCAGCTACAAGTATGTGGTTGCTGGTGATGGGCAGATAAGGGAGTAAGAGATGAAGATTGGATTTATCGGTTTGGGGAATATGGGGGCTAGTTTGGCTAAGGCTGTTTTGCAGGCCAAGACGTGTGATGACATTCTTCTTGCCAATCGTAGTCAAGCTAAGGTAGATGCTTTCATTGCAGACTTTGGTGGTCAGGCTTCCAGCAATGAAGAAATTTTTGCAGAAGCAGATGTGATTTTTCTAGGTGTTAAGCCAGCTCAGTTCTCAGACTTGCTTTCTCAATACCAGACCATCCTTGAAAAACGAGAAAGTCTTCTTTTGATTTCCATGGCAGCTGGATTGACCTTGGAAAAACTCGCTAGTCTTCTTCCAAATCAACACAGAATTATTCGTATGATGCCAAATACCCCTGCTTCTATTGGTCAAGGAGTGATTAGTTATGCCTTGTCTCCTAATTGCAGGGCTGAGGACAGTGAGCTCTTTTGTCAGCTTTTAGCCAAGGCTGGTCTTTTGGTTGAACTTGGAGAAAGCTTAATAGATGCAGCGACAGGTCTTGCAGGTTGTGGACCAGCCTTTGTCTATCTTTTTATCGAGGCCTTGGCAGATGCAGGTGTTCAGACTGGATTGCCACGAGAAACAGCATTGAAAATGGCAGCTCAAACTGTGGTAGGAGCTGGACAATTGGTCCTTGAAAGTCAGCAACATCCTGGAGTTTTGAAAGACCAAGTTTGCAGCCCAGGCGGTTCGACTATCGCTGGTGTAGCGAGCCTAGAAGCGCATGCTTTTCGAGGAACGGTCATGGATGCAGTTGGTCAAGCCTACAAACGAACACAAGAACTAGGTAAATAAGAGGTGGATTTGTCTGCCTCTTTTATGGTGGTTGATACTCTTCGAAAATCTCTTCAAACTGCGTCAGCTTCCATCTGCAACCTCAAAACAGTGTTTTGAGCAACCTGCGACTAGCTTCCTAGTTTGCTCTTTGATTTTCATTGAGTATGAAATGAGAAGACAAAAAGATTGTCACAAACCCCTATTTTTTTGATAGAATAGAAGTAGTAAAAAAGAAATGAGTTAGACATGTCAAAAGGATTTTTAGTCTCTCTTGAGGGACCAGAGGGAGCAGGCAAGACCAGTGTTTTAGAGGCTCTGCTACCAATTTTAGAGGAAAAAGGAGTAGAGGTGTTGACGACCCGTGAACCTGGCGGAGTCTTGATTGGGGAGAAGATTCGGGAAGTGATTTTGGATCCAAGTCATACTCAGATGGATGCTAAAACAGAGCTACTTCTCTATATTGCCAGTCGCAGACAGCATTTGGTGGAAAAAGTTCTTCCAGCCCTTGAAGCTGGCAAGTTGGTCATCATGGATCGTTTTATCGATAGTTCTGTTGCCTATCAGGGATTTGGTCGTGGCTTAGATATTGAAGCCATTGACTGGCTCAATCAGTTTGCGACAGATGGCCTCAAACCCGATTTGACACTCTATTTTGACATCGAGGTGGAAGAAGGGCTGGCTCGTATTGCTGCTAATAGTGACCGCGAGGTTAATCGTTTGGATTTGGAAGGGTTGGACTTGCATAAAAAAGTTCGTCAAGGCTACCTTTCTCTTCTGGATAAAGAGGGAAATCGCATTGTCAAGATTGATGCTAGTCTCCCTTTGGAGCAAGTTGTGGAAACTACCAAGGCTGTCTTGTTTGACGGAATGGGCTTGGCCAAATGAAACAAGAACAATTAAAGGCTTGGCAACCAGCCCAGTTTGACCGATTTGTCCGTATCTTAGAACAAGACCAGCTCAATCACGCCTATCTCTTTTCAGGTTTCTTTGGAAGCCTGGAAATGGCGCAGTTTTTGGCCAAGAGTCTATTTTGTACGGATAAGGTAGATGTTTTACCATGTGAAAACTGCCGAAATTGTAAGCTGATTGAACAGGGAGAATTTCCCGATGTAACCTTGATTAAGCCAGTCAATCAGGTCATCAAGACAGAACGCATTCGGGAATTGGTGGGACAGTTTTCTCAAGCAGGGATTGAAAGCCAGCAACAGGTCTTTATCATCGAGCAAGCGGATAAAATGCATCCCAACGCAGCCAATTCTCTGCTTAAGGTCATCGAAGAACCCCAGAGTGAAGTTTATATTTTCTTCTTGACTAGCGATGAGGAAAAGATGTTACCGACAATCCGAAGTCGGACCCAGATTTTCCACTTTAAAAAGCAAGAAGAACAACTCATCTTGCTCTTAGAACAAATGGGACTTGTTAAGAAAAAAGCGACTCTTTTAGCTCAGTTTAGTCAATCGCGAGCTGAAGCAGAAAAGTTGGCTAATCAGGCAAGTTTTTGGACCTTGGTCGATGAAAGTGAACGCCTGCTGACTTGGTTAGTAGCTAAGAAAAAAGAAAGTTATCTACAGGTTGCCAAATTAGCGAACTTGGCAGATGATAAGGAAAAACAAGATCAGGTTTTACGGGTTCTTGAAGTTCTCTGTGGGCAGGATCTCTTGCAGGTAAGAGTAAGGGTGATTCTACAAGATTTGCTAGAAGCTAGAAAAATGTGGCAAGCTAATGTCAGCTTTCAAAATGCCATGGAATATCTGGTCTTGAAAGAAATATAAACTCAAAAATGAACGATAAAGAAAGGAAAGGCCTGGCTTATGGACAAAAAAGAATTATTTGACGCGCTGGATGATTTTTCCCAACAGTTATTGGTAACCTTGGCCGATGTGGAAGCTATCAAGAAAAATCTCAAGAGCCTAGTAGAGGAAAATACAGCTCTTCGTTTGGAAAATTCTAAGTTGCGCGAACGTTTGGGTGAGGTGGAAGCAGACGCTCCCGTCAAGGCCAAGCATGTTCGCGAAAGTGTTCGTCGCATTTACCGTGATGGATTTCACGTATGTAATGATTTTTATGGACAACGTCGAGAACAGGACGAGGAATGTATGTTCTGTGACGAGTTGTTATACAGGGAGTAAGCATGCAGATTCAAAAAAGTTTTAAGGGGCAGTTTCCCTATGGCAAGCTGTATCTAGTGGCAACGCCGATTGGCAATCTAGATGATATGACCTTTCGCGCTATCCAGACCTTGAAAGAAGTGGACTGGATTGCTGCTGAGGATACGCGCAATACAGGTCTTTTGCTCAAGCATTTTGACATTTCCACCAAGCAGATCAGTTTTCATGAGCACAATGCCAAGGAAAAAATTCCTGATTTGATTGGTTTCTTGAAAGCAGGGCAAAGTATTGCTCAGGTCTCTGATGCCGGTTTGCCTAGCATTTCAGACCCTGGTCATGATTTGGTTAAGGCAGCTATTGAGGAAGAAATTGCAGTTGTGACTGTTCCAGGTGCCTCTGCAGGAATTTCTGCCTTGATTGCCAGTGGTCTAGCGCCACAACCACATATCTTTTACGGCTTTTTACCGAGAAAATCAGGCCAGCAAAAGCAATTTTTCGACTCGAAAAAAGATTATCCTGAAACTCAGATTTTCTATGAATCGCCTCATCGTGTAGCAGATACGTTGGAAAATATGTTAGAAGTCTACGGTAACCGCTCGGTTGTCTTGGTCAGGGAATTGACTAAAATCTATGAAGAATACCAACGCGGTACCATTTCTGAGTTATTGGAAAGCATTGCTGAAACGCCACTTAAAGGAGAATGCCTTCTCATTGTTGAAGGTGCCAGTCAGGATGTGGAGGAAAAAGACGAGGAGGACTTGTTCTTAGAAATCCAAGCCCGTATCCAGCAAGGCATGAAGAAAAATCAAGCTATCAAGGAAGTCGCTAAGATTTACCAGTGGAATAAAAGCCAGCTCTACGCTGCCTACCATGATTGGGAAGAAAATCAAGAAAATGACTAATACTCTTCGAAAATCTCTTCAAACCGTGTCAACGTCGCCTTGTCGTAGGTGTGGTTACTGACTTCGTCAGTTCTATCCACAACCTCAAAACAGTGTTTTGAGCTGGACTTCGTCAGTTCTATCTACAACTTCAAAGCAGTGCTTTGAGCAACCTGCGGCTAGTTTGCTCTTTGATTTTCATTTAGTATAAACAGGGAAGTTTGCCTTCTTCCCTTTTTTTGTTATACTAGTAGAAGAAAAAAATAGAAAGATTTGTGGGAGTGAAAAAGTCCGGGGGACTTTTTCAGCTTGAGCCAAGAAATTCGAGAGCGAGGAAAGTCCGGGGGACTTTTTCAGCTTGAGCCAAGAAATTCGAGAGCGAGGAAAGTCTGGGGGACTTTTTCAGCCTGAGCCAAGAAATTCGAGAGCGAAGTAAGTCCAATGGACTTTTTCAGCCTGAGCCAAGAAACTCGAAAGCTCGTAAGTCTGATTGGCTTTTTCAATGTGAATCTTAACTTCACACTCCCAAAGAGGTATTAGTGTCGTGTCTCAATCTTATATCAATGTTATCGGTGCTGGTTTGGCAGGTTCTGAAGCAGCTTACCAAATCGCAGAGCGTGGTATTCCAGTTAAACTTTATGAAATGCGTGGTGTCAAGTCGACTCCTCAGCACAAAACAGACAATTTTGCTGAGTTGGTTTGTTCCAATTCTTTGCGTGGGGATGCTTTGACAAATGCAGTTGGTCTTCTCAAGGAAGAAATGCGTCGCTTGGGTTCTGTTATCTTGGAATCTGCTGAGGCTACACGTGTTCCTGCCGGTGGAGCCCTTGCGGTGGATCGTGATGGTTTCTCTCAAATGGTGACCGAAAAAGTGGTCAACCACCCCTTGATTGAAGTGGTGCGTGATGAAATTACAGAATTGCCAACAGATGTTATTACAGTTGTGGCGACTGGTCCCTTGACTAGCGATGCCCTGGCTGAAAAGATTCATGCCCTTAATAATGGCGATGGCTTCTATTTCTACGATGCAGCAGCGCCTATTATCGATGTCAACACTATCGATATGAGTAAGGTCTATCTCAAATCTCGTTATGATAAGGGAGAAGCAGCCTATCTCAATGCTCCAATGACCAAGCAAGAGTTTATGGATTTCCATGAAGCCTTGGTCAATGCGGAAGAAGCACCGCTCAATTCTTTTGAAAAAGAAAAGTACTTTGAAGGATGTATGCCAATCGAAGTCATGGCCAAACGAGGCATTAAAACTATGCTTTATGGTCCTATGAAACCAGTCGGTCTTGAGTATCCAGACGACTACACAGGTCCTCGTGATGGAGAATTTAAAACCCCTTATGCGGTGGTTCAACTTCGTCAGGACAATGCAGCTGGTAGCCTCTATAATATCGTCGGTTTCCAAACCCACCTTAAATGGGGAGAGCAAAAGCGCGTTTTCCAAATGATTCCAGGTCTTGAAAATGCGGAGTTTGTTCGTTATGGGGTCATGCACCGCAATTCTTACATGGATTCACCAAATCTTCTGGAGCAGACCTACCGTTCTAAGAAACAACCAAATCTCTTCTTTGCTGGTCAGATGACGGGTGTGGAAGGCTATGTTGAGTCGGCGGCTTCGGGCTTAGTTGCGGGAATTAACGCAGCTCGTCTCTTCAAGGAAGAAAGCGAGGTTATTTTCCCCGAGACGACAGCGATTGGAAGCTTAGCTCATTACATTACCCATGCCGACAGCAAACATTTCCAACCAATGAATGTCAATTTTGGGATCATCAAGGAGTTGGAAGGCGAGCGTATCCGTGATAAGAAGGCTCGTTATGAAAAAATTGCAGAGCGTGCCCTTGCCGACTTAGAGGAATTTTTGACTGTCTAATTTTTTTGAAAGAATTGCTCATGATACTATAAAAATCTTAGAAATTGTGATAGAATAGGTAGGATAAAAGAAGGAGAGTGAAAATGGCGAATCCCAAGTATAAACGTATTTTAATCAAGTTATCAGGTGAAGCCCTTGCCGGTGAACGTGGCGTAGGGATTGATATCCAAACAGTTCAAACAATCGCAAAAGAGATTGAAGAAGTTCATAGCTTAGGTATCGAAATTGCCCTTGTTATTGGTGGAGGAAATCTCTGGCGTGGTGAACCTGCTGCAGAAGCAGGAATGGACCGCGTTCAGGCAGATTACACAGGAATGCTTGGGACTGTTATGAATGCTCTTGTGATGGCAGATTCATTGCAACAAGTTGGGGTTGATACGCGTGTGCAAACAGCCATTGCAATGCAACAAGTGGCAGAGCCTTACGTACGTGGACGTGCCCTTCGTCACCTTGAAAAAGGCCGTATCGTTATCTTTGGTGCCGGAATTGGTTCACCATACTTCTCAACAGATACAACAGCGTCCCTTCGTGCAGCTGAAATCGAAGCAGATGCCATTCTTATGGCTAAAAATGGTGTAGATGGTGTGTACAATGCCGATCCTAAGAAAGACAAGACAGCTGTTAAGTTTGAAGAATTGACCCACCGTGACGTTATCAATAAAGGTCTCCGTATCATGGACTCAACAGCTTCAACCCTCTCAATGGATAACGACATTGACTTGGTTGTCTTCAACATGAACCAACCAGGCAACATCAAACGTGTCGTATTTGGTGAAAATATCGGAACAACAGTTTCAAATAATATCGAAGAAAAGGAATAAGAAAGATTATGGCTAACGCAATTATTGAAAAAGCTAAAGAGAGAATGACCCAGTCTCACCAATCACTTGCTCGTGAATTTGGTGGTATCCGTGCTGGACGTGCCAATGCAAGCTTGCTTGACCGTGTACATGTAGAATACTATGGAGTCGAAACTCCTCTTAACCAAATTGCTTCAATTACGATTCCAGAAGCGCGTGTTTTGTTGGTAACCCCATTTGACAAGTCTTCATTGAAAGACATCGAACGTGCCTTGAACGCTTCTGATCTTGGTATCACACCAGCTAACGACGGTTCTGTTATTCGTTTGGTTATCCCTGCACTTACAGAAGAAACTCGTCGTGACCTTGCTAAAGAAGTGAAGAAGGTCGGTGAGAATGCTAAAGTGGCTGTCCGTAATATCCGTCGTGACGCTATGGATGAAGCTAAGAAACAAGAAAAAGCAAAAGAAATCACTGAAGACGAATTGAAGACTCTTGAAAAAGACATTCAAAAAGTAACAGATGATGCTGTTAAACACATCGACGACATGACTGCCAACAAAGAGAAAGAACTCTTGGAAGTCTAAAAATAAACAGAAAAACTCAGTTGGCATTGCTGGCTGAGTTTTGTTCGAAAGAAGGAAATATGAATACAAATCTTGCAAGTTTTATCGTTGGACTCATCATCGATGAAAACGACCGTTTTTACTTTGTGCAAAAGGATGGCCAGACCTATGCTCTTACCAAGGAAGAAGGTCAACATACAGTAGGGGATACGGTTAAAGGTTTTGCCTACACGGATATGAAGCAAAAGCTCCGCTTGACCACTTTAGAAGTAACTGCCACTCAGGATCAATTTGGTTGGGGACGTGTCACAGAGGTGCGCAAGGACTTGGGTGTCTTTGTGGATACAGGTCTTCCTGACAAGGAAATCGTTGTGTCACTCGATATTCTCCCTGAGCTCAAGGAACTCTGGCCTAAGAAGGACGACCAACTCTACATCCGTCTTGAAGTGGACAAGAAAGACCGTATCTGGGGACTCTTGGCTTATCAAGAAGACTTCCAACGTCTGGCTCGTCCTGCCTACAACAATATGCAGAACCAAAACTGGCCAGCCATTGTTTACCGTCTCAAACTGTCAGGAACTTTTGTTTACCTGCCAGAAAATAACATGCTTGGCTTTATCCATCCTAGCGAACGCTATACAGAGCCACGTTTGGGTCAAGTCTTAGATGCGCGTGTCATTGGTTTCCGTGAAGTGGACCGCACTCTGAACCTTTCCCTTAAACCACGTTCTTTTGAGATGTTGGAAAATGATGCCCAGATGATTTTGACTTATTTGGAAAGCAATGGCGGTTTTATGACCTTAAATGATAAGTCATCTCCAGACGACATCAAGGCAACCTTTGGTATTTCTAAAGGTCAGTTCAAGAAAGCACTCGGTGGTTTAATGAAGGCTGGTAAAATCAAGCAAGACCAGTTTGGGACAGAGTTGATTTAGGGTGGCATATGAGAAAATCATTTTACACTTGGCTCATGACCGAGCGCAATCCTAAAAGCAACAGTCCCAAGGCTATATTGGCAGACCTCGCTTTTGAAGAGTCAGCTTTTCCAAAATACACAGACGATTTTGATGAGGTCAGTCGCTTTTTGGAAGAACATGCCAGTTTCTCTTTTAACCTAGGAGACTTTGACGCCATCTGGCAAGAATACTTAGAACACTAGCATGATTCACTAGGTTTGGGCTAGTAATTTCTCCGCCCCTTTGCTATAATAAAAAG
Organism: Streptococcus sp. 2154; assembly: GCF_013277255.1. Taxonomy (NCBI): domain Bacteria; kingdom Bacillati; phylum Bacillota; class Bacilli; order Lactobacillales; family Streptococcaceae; genus Streptococcus; species Streptococcus sp. 2154. The sequence continues at coordinate 9,497 of NZ_VMMK01000017.1, read as the reverse complement.
AAATAAAAGGATTAGAGAGGTTCTTTATTTGAAGGAACATTCAATAGACATTCAACTGAGTCATCCAGATGACCTGTTTCATCTTTTTGGTTCCAATGAACGCCATCTTCGTTTGATGGAAGAAGAGCTTGATGTGGTGATTCATGCTCGTACGGAGATTGTCCAGGTTTTGGGAGAGGAGACTGCTTGTGAGGAAGCCCGTCAGGTTATTCAGGCTTTGATGGTCTTGGTAAATCGTGGAATGACAGTCGGCACACCAGATGTGGTCACTGCGATTAGCATGGTCAAAAATGATGAAATCGACAAGTTTGTCGCCCTTTACGAAGAAGAAATCATCAAGGACAATACTGGGAAACCTATCCGTGTCAAAACACTGGGTCAAAAACTTTATGTGGACAGTGTTAAACAGCATGATGTGACCTTTGGAATTGGGCCAGCAGGTACAGGGAAGACCTTCCTTGCAGTGACCTTGGCAGTGACAGCTCTTAAACGTGGGCAAGTCAAGCGGATTATCCTGACACGTCCAGCGGTGGAAGCTGGCGAGAGTCTAGGTTTTCTTCCGGGTGATCTCAAGGAGAAGGTGGATCCTTACCTTCGCCCTGTTTATGATGCCTTGTATCAGATTTTGGGGAAAGACCAAACGACTCGTCTCATGGAGCGTGAAATTATCGAGATTGCGCCCCTTGCCTATATGCGTGGACGTACCTTGGATGATGCCTTTGTCATTCTCGATGAGGCGCAAAATACGACTATCATGCAGATGAAGATGTTTTTGACGCGTTTAGGCTTTAATTCTAAGATGATTGTCAATGGAGATATCAGTCAGATTGACCTTCCGCGTAATGTCAAGTCCGGTTTGATTGATGCCCAGGAAAAGCTCAAGAATATTCACCAAATTGACTTTGTTCATTTTTCAGCCAAGGATGTGGTTCGCCATCCAGTTGTTGCTCAGATTATCCGAGCTTATGAACCAGAACCGGTTAAAAAAGAAGAGAGTGAAGAATTAGATCCTCAACCTCTATATGAAGGATAGTTCTTTTGTACTTAAAGTTATCTCAATACTAAATCTATAGTAGATTGAAGCTAGAATAGTACGTTGTGACTGCTAAAACATTTTTAGAAATTAATTTGACTTTCCTGATTGATTTGTTTATATCTTATTTCAATCTACTATAAGTTTGCTTTTTAAATGTTTTATTCAATATCCTTATATTAGATTAGAAAGGTTTCAAGTGGAAGAAACGTATGGAATCAATCTTTTTAAAACTAGCTCAGTATCCCATAGTCGAGACAGAGCGTTTGTTGCTTAGACCTGTAACTTTGAATGATGCGGAAGCAATGTTTGACTATGCCTCGGACAAGGATAATACACGTTACACTTTTTCAACCAATCAAAATGTAGAAGAAACCAAGAATAATATTGCTCAGTTCTACTTGGCTAATCCCTTGGGACGCTGGGGGATTGAATTAAAAGATAACGGCAAGTTTATCGGAACCATTGACTTGCACAAGATTGATCCTGTTCTTAAGAAGGCAGCTATTGGCTACATTATCAATAAAAAGTATTGGAATCAAGGATTGATGACAGAAGCCAATCGTGCCGTAATTGAGCTAGCTTTTGAGAAGATAGGAATGAATAAGTTAGTTGCTTTACACGATAAGGCTAATCCCGCGTCAGGAAAGGTCATGGAGAAATCAGGCATGCGTTTTTCCCACGAAGAAGCTTATGCTTGTATGGACCAGCATGAAGAAGGCCGAATCGTGACAAGAGTTCATTATGCCTTGACCAAGGAAGACTATTTTGCAAATAAATAAGCAGTTGATAAGAAATTTTCGACTGTTTTTTCTTCCTCTTACGAATAATCTAAGAGAGGAGAAAATATGGAAGCAATTATCGAGAAAATCAAAGAGTATAAAATCATTGTCATCTGTACTGGTCTGGGCCTGCTTGTAGGCGGATTTTTCCTGCTAAAACCAGCTCCACAAACACCTGTAAAAGAAAGGAATTTACAGGCAGAAGTTGTAGCTGTTTCCAAGGATTCATCGACCGAAAAGGAAGTGAAAAAGGAAGAAAAGGAAGAACCTGTTGAAAAAGATTTAATCACAGTAGATGTAAAAGGAGCTGTTAAAGCACCAGGAATTTATGATTTGCCTGTAGGTAGTAGAGTCAATGACGCTGTTCAGAAGGCTGGTGGCTTGACAGAGCAAGCAGACAGCAAGTCGCTTAATCTAGCTCAGAAAATTAGTGATGAGGCTCTGGTTTATGTTCCAACTAAGGGAGAAGAATCAGCTAGTCAGCAGGCAGGTTCTGGGACGGCTTCTTCAACAAGCAAGGAAAAGAAGGTCAATATTAACAAGGCCAGTCTGGAAGAGCTTAAACAGGTCAAGGGACTGGGAGGAAAACGAGCTCAGGACATTATCGACCATCGTGAGTCAAATGGGGAATTCAAGTCAGTAGACGAGCTCAAAAAGGTCTCTGGCATTGGTGCCAAGACTATAGAAAAGTTAAAAGACTATGTTACAGTGGATTAAGAATTTCTCTATTCCCCTAATTTACCTGAGTTTTCTATTGCTCTGGCTTTACTACGCCATTTTTTCTTCATCCTATCTTGCTTTGTTGTGCTTTGTTTTTCTGCTAGTCTGTCTCTTTATCCAATTTCCGTTGAAGTCTGTTGGAAAAGTTCTAGTAATTTGCGGAATCTTTGGATTTTGGTTTCTGTTTCAAAATTGGCAACAGAGTCAAGCGAGTCAACATTTGGCGCATTATGTTGAAAGGGTACGGATTTTGCCTGATACTATTAAGGTTAATGGTGATAGCTTATCCTTTCGTGGCAAGTCTGATGGACGTATTTTTCAAGTTTATTATAAACTCCAGTCCGAGGAGGAGAAAGAAGCCTTTCAAGCCTTGACAGACCTTTATGATATAGAACTAGAAGGGAAGCTTTCGGAGCCAGAAGGGCAGAGAAATTTTGGTGGCTTTGACTATCAAGCCTATCTGAAGACTCAGGGGATTTACCAGACTCTCAATATCAAAAGAATCCAGTCGCTTCAAAAAGTCGGCAGTTGGGATATAGGTGAAAACCTGTCCAGTTTACGCCGTAAGGCTGTAGTTTGGATTAAGACGCATTTTCCAGACCCTATGCGCAATTACATGACAGGTCTCTTGTTAGGGCATCTGGACACAGATTTTGAGGAGATGAATGAGCTTTATTCCAGTCTAGGAATTATCCACCTCTTTGCCTTGTCGGGTATGCAGGTAGGCTTTTTCATGGATGGATTTAAGAAACTTCTCTTTCGATTGGGCTTGACCCAAGAAAAGTTGAAATGGCTGATTTATCCCTTTTCCCTTATCTACGCAGGGCTGACAGGATTTTCAGCCTCGGTCATTCGCAGTCTCCTGCAAAAGTTACTGGCTCAACATGGTGTTAAGGGCTTGGATAATTTTGCCTTAACGGTGCTCATTCTCTTTATTGTCATGCCCAACCTTTTCTTGACAGCAGGAGGAGTCTTGTCCTGCGCTTATGCTTTTATCCTGACCATGACCGGCAAAGAAGAGGATAGACTCAAGGCTGTTGCCAGAGAAAGTCTAGTCATTTCCTTGGGAATATTACCCATTTTATCCTTCTATTTTGCAGAATTTCAACCTTGGTCCATCCTTTTGACCTTCGTCTTTTCCTTTCTATTTGACTTGGTCTTTTTACCGCTCTTGTCCATCTTATTTGCCCTTTCCTTTCTCTATCCAGTCATTCAGCTGAATTTTATTTTTGAATGGTTGGAGGGGATGATTCGCTTGGTATCACAGGTGGCAAGTAGACCTCTGGTCTTTGGACAACCCAATGCATGGCTGTTGATACTACTATTAATTTCCTTGGCTTTGGTCTATGATTTGAGGAAAAACATTAAAAGGCTAACGGTATTGAGCTTATTGGTTACAGGTCTCTTTTTCCTTACCAAGCATCCACTGGAAAATGAAATCACTATGATGGATGTTGGGCAAGGCGAAAGTCTTTTCCTACGGGATGTAACTGGTAAAACCATTCTCATAGATGTAGGTGGCAAGGCAGAATCTGATAACAAAATCGAAAAATGGCAAGAAAAGACGACGACCAGCAATTCACAGAGAAACTTGATACCCTATCTTAAAAGTCGAGGAGTGGCCAAGATTGACCAGCTGATTTTGACAAATACAGACAAGGAACATGTTGGAGATTTGTTGGAGGTGACCAAGGCTTTCCATGTAGGCGAAATTTTAGTGTCCAAAGGTAGTTTGAAACAGAAGGAAATTGTTGCAGAACTACAGGCAACTCAAACCAAGGTACGCAGTGTGACAACAGGAGAGAACTTGGCAATTTTTGGAAGTCAGTTAGAAATCCTATCTCCAAGGAAAATGGGAGGTGGAGGTTATGATGATTCCCTAGTTCTGTATGGGAAACTTTTGGATAAGTACTTTCTCTTCACAGGAAATTTGGAGGAGAAAGGAGAGAAGGACTTGCTGAAGCAATATCCTGACCTAGAGGTGGATGTTTTGAAAGCTAGCCAACATGGCTCTAAAAAATCATCAAGTTCATCCTTTCTAGAACAGCTCAAACCAGAGATCACTCTCATCTCAGTTGGAAAGAACAATCGAACGAAACTCCCCCATCAGGAAACTTTGACCCGACTGGAAGGTATCAATAGCAAAGTTTACCGAACTGACCAACAAGGAGCTATACGGTTTAAAGGTTGGAAAAGTTGGGAAATAGAAAGTGTTCGATAGGAAAGATAAATATTATTATTAGACTTCCTGCGAAACAAAATATGGTATAATAGTTCTATGAATGATGAAGCAAGTAAACAACTAACTGATGCACAATTTAATCGTCTTGTTGGTGTTCAGCGCACGACTTTTGAAGAGATGTTAGCTGTATTAAAAATTAAACACGCAAAAGATGGATAAAAACCTAAATTAAGCCTAGAAGACCTTCTTATGGCCACTCTTCAATATGTGCGAGAATATCGAACTTATGAACAAATTGCGGCTGATTTTGGTATCCACGAAAGCAACTTAATCCGTCGGAGCCAATGGGTTGAAGTAACTCTTGTTCAAAGTGGTGTTACGATTTCAAGAACTCCTCTCAGTTCTGAGGACACGGTAATGATTGATGCGACGGAAGTAAAAATCAATCGCCCTAAAAAAACAATTAGCGAATGATTCTGGTAAAAAGAAATTTCACGCTATGAAGGCTCAAGCGATTGTCACAAGTCAAGGGAGAATTGTTTCTTTGGAGATCGCTGTGAACTATTGTCATGATATGAAGTTGTTCAAAATGAGTCGCAGAGATATCGGACAAGCTGGTAAAATCTTGGCTGACAGTGCTTATCAAGGAATCATGAAGATATATCCTCAAGCACAAACTCCACGTAAATCTAGCAAACTCAAGCCGCTAACAGCTGAAGATAAAGCCTGTAACCATGCGCTATCTAAGGAGAGAATCAAGGTTGAGAGTATTTTTGACAAAGTATAGTAGATTGAAACTAGAATAGTACACCTCTACTTCTAAAACATTGTTAGAAATCGATTTGACTATCTTGATTGATTTGTCCTGTTCTTATTTCATTTCACTATGAAAACGTTTACAATATTTTCAACAACCTATCGAAATCATCGTAAACGCTTCGGATTACGAATGAATTTGATTGTTGGTATTATCAATCATGAACTAGGATTCTAGTTTTGCAGGAAGTCTATTGTCAAAAATGTGATGGTAATCTTGTCCATCGACTGTCAGGTGACGTTCATAAATGCCTGAAGTCACGACAGATTGATTGACAACGGGAATGGCCATTAAGTGATTTCCCCTCGGATTGGCTGAATCTTGAATCTCGATTTGCCAAGGGTTATCCCCTCTTGCCTGATTTTTTCCAATGGTCAGGATACTCCCTCCCAGATTGATCAAGGCAGAAGTCATACCCTCTTTTCTAAGAAATTGGGCACCCTTTATCTGCACTATAACCCTTGACTAAACAACCTAAATCGATTTTCATTCCTTTCTGCTTTAAGAATACAATGGAAGTAGAAGAATCTAACTCGATATCATGAGGATTGATTAGAGACAGCACCGCTTCAATTTCTTGAGGTTGTGCAGCTTTGGCATCTGAAAAACCAATGCGCCAGGTTTGAATTAGGGGATCAATACTGATGTTGAGCTGGCTATAGAGTGCTAGGCTATGCTCTAAACCAAGTGAAATCAGTTCAAACAGGTCTGGATGAACAGTGACGGGGGCTATTCCTGCTTGATAATTGATTTCCATCAACTCAGATTCTTGACTATTGGCATTGAAATGGTATTCAAGCTTTTTGAGCAAATCAAAGGATTTTTAGAGTAAGATATCTGCTCACTCATTAACTAATGAAATAGTGATAGTGGTTCCCGTTAGGAGTTCAGAATGTGAACGAAGAGGCAAGCTAGCAACTTTTTTCTTTTGTAGAAAATAAGTTGCAATATCAAATAATTATATAAATGGAAGACCTTGTATTTTATTTTCATGTTATTATAATACCATAAAGCTAGAATTTTCATAAATTAAATTTGGAAAAAGTCAAGAAATATGCTTAAAAAAATTCATTAGGCTTGAAATTAGGATAAATGGAGAATTGTTTTTGATAAAAAATGATAAAGTAATAGCAAACCTCTGGTAAACGCTGACAATAAATGGTATACTAGTAAGGTAAATTTAGAATGAAAGTAGGAAATTTTTTATGAGTAAAATTGTTGTAGTCGGTGCTAACCATGCTGGTACAGCATGTATTAATACTATGTTGGATAATTTTGGAAATGAGAACGAAATTGTTGTATTTGACCAAAACTCTAGCATCTCTTTCCTAGGATGTGGAATGGCTCTTTGGATTGGTAATCAAATTGACGGTGCTGAAGGCTTGTTCTATTCTGATAAAGAAAAATTGGAAGCTAAAGGTGCTAAGGTTTACATGAACTCACCTGTTCTTTCAATCGACTATGATAACAAAGTAGTCACAGCCGAAGTTGAAGGAAAAGAGCACAAAGAATCATACGAGAAATTGATTTTCGCTACAGGTTCTACACCAATCTTGCCACCAATAGAAGGTGTTGAAATTCTTAAAGGAAACCGCGAATTTAAAGCAACTCTTGAAAACGTACAATTCGTGAAATTGTACCAAAACGCTGAAGAAGTGATCAATAAACTTGCTGACAAGAGCCAACACCTTGACCGTATCGCCGTTGTTGGTGGTGGTTACATTGGTGTTGAACTTGCTGAAGCCTTTGAGCGTCTTGGAAAAGAAGTTGTCCTTGTCGATATCGTTGATACTGTCTTGAACGGTTACTATGACAAAGACTTTACACAAATGATGGCGAAGAACTTGGAAGACCACAACATCCGCTTGGCTCTTGGTCAAACTGTTAAAGCAATCGAAGGTGACGGTAAAGTTGAACGCTTGATTACCGATAAAGAAACTTTTGATGTGGATATGGTTGTTCTTGCGGTTGGTTTCCGTCCTAACACAGCTCTTGCTGACGGTAAGATTGAACTCTTCCGAAATGGTGCTTTCCTTGTAGATAAGAAACAAGAAACTTCAATTCCAGGTGTATTTGCAGTTGGTGACTGTGCGACTGTCTATGATAATGCTCGTAAAGACACAAGCTACATCGCCCTTGCTTCAAACGCAGTTCGTACTGGTATCGTTGGTGCCTACAATGCTTGTGGACATGAATTGGAAGGAATCGGTGTTCAAGGTTCAAACGGTATCTCAATCTATGGTCTTCACATGGTTTCAACTGGTTTGACTCTTGAAAAAGCAAAAGCTGCAGGTTACAATGCGACTGAGACAGGATTTAACGATCTTCAAAAACCAGAATTCATGAAACACGATAACCATGAAGTAGCGATTAAGATTGTCTTTGACAAAGATAGCCGTGAAATTCTTGGTGCCCAAATGGTTTCACACGATATTTCAATCAGCATGGGAATTCACATGTTCTCACTTGCTATCCAAGAGCATGTAACAATTGATAAATTGGCATTGACAGACCTCTTCTTCTTGCCACACTTCAACAAACCATACAACTACATCACAATGGCTGCCCTTACAGCTGAAAAATAAAAATGATGAACTATCTGGTCTTAAGTCAAGGTCGGATAGTTTTTTAGGTACGACGGGTCATGGCCTACATCTGAGGAACAAGTCCTCTGTGGGCACTAGCTACCGATGAACCCAACAGCGCCCCTCAATCCTGACTATCGTGAGGTAGCGGACGAAGACGGTCTGGAGATAGACCCTGACGTTAGAGTAAAAAACGTTAGAGGAAAGAATAGCGAAATCCTGGTTCTAGGAACAGAGAGGTGCTAGGAAAGCCTATCTAGCAGATGAGATAGCCAAGAACTCTAAAGTTTATATAGGTAGTCGTAACTTATATCTGTAAGTCATGAAAGTAATTGAATTCGGACTAAGGTTTGTGTGAAAAAGATAAATCTTCCTAGAGTCCAAAGACTCTGCGTCCGATTTCCTATTTTCACTGTAACCTTTTAACGTCCTCTGTTATAAAGGAAGAAAGATCTGGGACTGATTCCGTGAGGTTTCATGAGCGCCTAAAGCATAGTAACAAGGAATCATGAGAAGTCAGCAGAAGCCATAGTAGTGATGAAGTTTCTGTAGTAGTATTAAATGGTTCAGTTGTATTTCCCAAAAAGATGTGCCAATACAATGTATTACATAAATCGAATTTTAAATCTTAGGAAGTAGAAATTTTTAATGGTAGTAGATTTTCAAAGTGGTGAAATATGTTGAGGAATTTATTTTCTTTTCAAACATCAGATATTATTTATTTTGATAATGCAGCTACAGTTCCCAAGCCAAAAGCTGTTGTTAATAAATTAACAGAAGTTTATTCAGGAATTCCAATAAACATTAAGAGACATAATTCAAAAAATGATTTAATTTTTTCTAATGAATATGAGGCTGTTAAGAAAAAAATTAAAAATTTTCTAAGTGCCAGTAACTGCAATGTGCTTTTCACTAAAAGTGCTACGGAGGCTTATAACTTACTTAGTAGGTCTATAAAATATAATAAAGGTAAATTAGGCGTGTCTGTATTAGAACACCATTCTAATTATTTACCTTGGAAAATGTTATAGTTGCTTAGTTTCAAACAAGCATGCTATAATAAAGCTATGGCATATAGTACAGATTTTAAACAGCGAGCATTAGATTACATCAAAGAGGGGCACAGCCATGTCGAGGCAGCCAAGGTTTTTGATGTCGGCGTCAGAACTCTCTTCACATGGAAAAAGAACTTACGTGAACAAGGACACTTAGAGATGAAAAAGCGAGTCGTCAAAAACCGAAAGATTCCTTTAGAGGAATTGAAATCCTTTGTAGAGGCTCATCCAGATGCTTTTTTACGGGAAATTGCGGCACATTTTGATTGTGCTATCCCTTCAGTATGGGCAGCTTTAAAGCAGATGAAGGTCATTTCAAAAAA